>NZ_NIBE01000057.1:0-58655 GCF_002205115.1 Pseudomonas sp. DrBHI1 | reverse complement strand
GCAGCGGCGCATCCGGTGCCAGCCAGGCCGCGGGAGGCGTGTTGTCCTCGGCGCTTGCGCCGGTCTCGCGCTCGTCCTTGCTGAACGGGCAGCCCGGGGTATGTTCGGCGGTATCGGGATTGTTGCGCAGGAACAGGGTGCCGGTGTTGCCGTTCAGCGACACGTTGAGCACCGGCAGGGCATCCTGGCGGCAATCGCAGGCCAGCCACTGGTTGGCGCTGCGCACCTTCATCAGCCACTGGTTGGCCTGCAGCAGGCGGGGGCCGGCCAGGGTGCCGGTGGCAAAACTGGCCAACAGTTCCTCTTCGGCCAGGGTCAGGCTGCGCACCTGCGCGCCAGATTTTTCGATGATACGCATTGAGAGGCAGCTCCAAGCTACAAGCCTCAAGCTTCCAGCAAAGCGCGATGGCTTTCAACTTGAAGCTTGCGGCCTGGGGCCCGCCGCTCACTGGCCGCTGAACAGTTTGGCGGCGCGGGCGCGAATTTCCTCGGGGGTGAGGTCTTCCTTGTGGGTAGAGACGAACCACAGGTTGTTGAACGGATCCATCAGGGTGCCGCTGCGGTCGCCATAGAACTGGTCCTGCACTGCGCGCACTGGCGTCGCGCCAGCACGCAGGGCCTGGGCATAGACATTGTCGCAGTCCTCGACATACAGGTGCAGGCCAACCCCTGGGACCTTGATGTCCTCGCTGGGCTTGAGGCCGCCCTCCATGTCACAGGGTGAGCCGAGCATCAGTGACGAGTCACCGATTTTAAGCTCGGCATGGCCGACGCTGCCGTCAGGGCCTTCGAGGCGGAACATCTCGATGGCGCCGAAGGCCTGCTTGTAGAATTCGATGGCCTTGGCGGCCTCCCTGATGCCGAGGTAGGGGGTGATGCTGTGCTGGCCTTCGGGGATGGGTTTGACTGCCATTTGCGTAAGCTCCTTTCACGTGGGTTGTTGTTTGCAACAGCCTGGTGATTAGAGTCGTCTAGGCGGATGGAAAATCGACAGTCGAGTTATATCGATTGTCTATAAAAAACCTGTTTTGTGGCTGATGCGGTCGGTGTAGGAGCGGCCTTGTGTCGCGAAAGGGGCGCGTAGCGGCCCCAGGATTTGATGTTGATGCATCAATCGCCGGGGCTGCTACGCAGCCCTTTCGCGACACAAGGCCGCTCCTACAGGGGAAGTGCGTGAAGCTTTAGAAAATGTAATCAGTCGTCAGGAAGCTCGACTGCCGGTTACGGATGATCTCGCTGATCAGCTCCTTGTTCGCTTCCTGGAACTTGGTCGCCACCAGGGTACGGATGGAAAACACCCGCAGCGCATCATGCACCGACAAGGTCCCCTCGGCGCTGTTCTTGCGGCCGTTGAACGGATAGGTGTCCGGCCCGCGCTGGCACTGGGCGTTGAGGTTGATCCGGCCGACCTGGTTGGCGAAGGTGTCGACCAGGGCGCCGACGGTCTCGGGGTCGTTGCCGAACAGGCTCAGTTGCTGGCCGTAGTCGGAGTCGAGCACGTAGTCGATCACCGTCTGCAGGTCGCGGTAGGGCACCACCGGCACCACCGGGCCGAACTGTTCCTCGTGGTAGACACGCATGTCCTGGCTGACCGGGTAGAGCAGGGCGGGGTAGAAGAACGAACCTCGACTTTGCCCGCCGCCTTCGTTGAGCACTCGCGCGCCCTTGGCGGTGGCGTCCGCCACCAGGCCGTCGAGGTAGTCGACCTTGCCCGGTTCCGGCAGCGGCGTCAGTGCAACGCCCGGCTCCCAGGGCATGCCCGGTTTGAGTGCGGCGAGCTTGCGCTGGAACTTGTCGAGGAAGGCATCGACCACGTCCTCGTGCACGAAGAGGATCTTCAACGCCGTGCAGCGCTGGCCGTTGAACGACAGGGCGCCAGTAACGGCCTCCTCGACGGCGTTGTCCAGGTCGACCTGGGGCAGGACGATGCCGGGGTTCTTGGCGTCCAGGCCCAGGGCCGCGCGCAGGCGGTGCGGGCGCGGGTGGAGTTTCTTCAGGTCGCTGGCGGCCTTGTGGGTGCCGATGAAGGCGAACACGTCGACCTTGCCGCTGGCCATCAACGCGCTGACGGTTTCGCGGCCGCGCCCGTAGATGACGTTGATCACCCCCGGCGGGAAGCTGTCGCGGAAGGCCTCGAGCAACGGACGGATCAAGAGCACGCCGAACTTGGCCGGCTTGAACACCACGGTGTTGCCCATGATCAGCGCCGGGATCAGCGTGGTGAAGGTCTCGTTGAGCGGGTAGTTGTACGGGCCCATGCACAGCGCCACGCCCAGCGGCGCCCGGCGGATCTGCCCCAGGGTGCCCTGTTCGAGCTCGAAGCGGCTGGAGCGGCGGTCGAGGTCCTTGAGCGCGTCGATGGTGTCGACGATGTAGTCGCAGGTGCGGTCGAACTCCTTCTCCGAGTCCTTGAGGTTCTTGCCGATCTCCCACATCAGCAGCTTGACCACCGCCGCGCGCTGCTCGCGCATGCGCGCCAGGAAGGCTTCGACATGCTGAATGCGCTCGGCCACGCGCATGTTCGGCCAGGCGCCGCGGCCCTTGTCGTAGGCGGCCACAGCCGCGTCGAGGGCGGTGAGCGCGGTGTCGGCATCCAGCAGCGGGGCGCTGCCGAGGATCACCTGGCGTTTGCTGTCGCCTTCCTTGAGCCATACCGGACTGCGCACGGTGGCCAGCGGGCCGTCCCAGCGGCGCAGCTCGCCACCCACCAGGTAGTCGCGTTGCTCCAGCGGCGCGCCCAGGCGCCAGGCTTCGGGGATGTCCTCGGGGGCGGGAAACAGCGAATCGAGCAGACGGTCCATGGGTACTGCACCTCTCAAATCCGGATGATGAAACGCTTCAGCTTGCGAGCATGCGCCGACCGGCTGAAAATTGCCAGCCTGGCGCAGCCGCTGGCGGTCATTCCTCGAAAGGCGGCGGGAACACCTCGTCGTCCAGCAGCCTCATCGCGCCGATCGACAAGCCATAATCCATGGCCCGCGGGTCGGCGAACGTGCGCAGGCGCCGCCACAGCCGCGGCTGAGTGTAGTCCGGCAAGTCCTGCAGTCCACGCAGTTCACGACGATACTGCAGGGGCAGATCGTTCCAGATAGTCCAGTCGTCGACATCGGTGTCTGCCAGCATCTCTTCATAATCGGCGTCGGCCACCAGCAGATCGATGTTATTTCGCTCGTAGTAGGATTGGATCTGCTGGGTGACGCGTTCGCTGAGTTCGGCGCTCTCCAGCCACAGCGCCTGGGCCGCGATCCGAGACAATTGCAGGTTGTCCGGCAACTGGGTAAAGCGGTTGTCCCGTAGATCGAACACGACGGGGCGCCAATCGTCATCGCTACGGATGCCGGGGGGCCAGTCGGTGAGCTCGCAACTGTTGAGGTTGAGCATGTCCAGCGCATTCTGCCGGCTCAGGTCAGGACTGCGGGCCAGTGGATTGTGCGACAGGTCCAGCAGGCGAAGATTGTCGAGGCGATCCAGAGCAACCTGGTTGGCGTCGTTCCAGAGGATGCTGTTGCCTTGCATATCAAGCCATTCCAATGTGTGTGGCATGGCGACCGCAGGGATCTGCTCGAAGCCGCAGTTTGTCAGGTGCAGGCGTTGCAACTGGGGAAACCGTTCGAGGAACTCTGCGGGCAGTTCGCTCAAGGCGGGGTTCGCGGCCAGGTCGATCCGCTGGATATGGGTGAAGCGGTCAGGCAGCGCCAGCGAGGCGAGGTCATCGTTGGTCAGGCCCAGGTCGGCCAGGTTGATCATGTGGATGAGCTGGCCTTCTTCCTGTGAGTATTCCGATATCCGTTGCCAGTTGCTCATCAGCCTGCGCGCGGCAGCCTGGCGCAGCGGACTCTCACCTGCCCAGGCACGTACCCGGGCACGGAACGCCAGCAGTTGCTGCTCCAGTTCGGTGAGTTGCTGCATGGGATCCAGGCCAGCCTCGAACCATTGACTCAGTTGCTCGTTGACCTGGAAATCGGCGGACTCGGGGTAGAGCGCTCGGTAGCGGCGCCAGAACGTGCCGACATCGATACGCCGAGCGGGTGGCGCAGGCTCGTCCATGCCGCCGCGCAACTGGCCGCGGTTGCCCCAACCTGGCGCCGAGTCTGTCAGTAGACGTCGGACCATGGCAGGGTCCGAGCGGGCCAGGTCGTTGATCTGTTGGCGCAACCCATCGCCATTGGTGCTCGTCAGACCCAGGGCTGCACGGTCGTTGGGAGACAGCGCCTGCACGACCGCACGGCAGAGATCGTGGTCTTGTTGTAGAGGGGCTGGTCGTTCGCCAAGGTAGGCTTCGTAGCCCTCGGCTGACTTGAGCACGGTACAGACACGACTGGTGTCCTGGCCACCGGCGACAAGCAACAGCGGGCCTTGGGGGGACGCGGCCCGCAGTTCCAGGCGCAGTTGCTCCGGCCAACCAGGCAGCTGTGGCATCGCGTTGATGATCAGGCGCTCGCTCAGCAGGCTGGCTTGCTCGGGGAGATACAGCCCCTTCAGGGCGTTCTTCAGGATGCTCTCGTCACGCTGATCGACGCGCCGCAGGCGCTGGCTGCCGTCTTCGAGGGTGACGGGTTCGAGGCTTTCCATCAGTGAACTGCTGGCGAGGCGTGACATGGCCTTGCCGGCCAGATGCAGCCCGCCGATCAGCGCCAGGTTCAGGCCTACCGACCTGAGGTGGGCCATGGCCTGCGCGCGGTCACCGACCTGCCAGGACTCATAACCTTCGTAGGCTTCATCGAGCAGTTGGTAGGCAATCACCGCGGTCATGACCGTGCCCAAGGCGGGGACGAATATGCCGGCAATCATCAGCATGTCGAGACCGGCGCTGGCCCAGAGGGCCTTGCGCGTCTTGAGCGCCTGTTCGTCGGCCTGCGCGGTAGGCACGGCCAGTTGCCGGGCTTCGTGCTTCAGGCGTGCCACATGGTCGTCGTGGAGGAAGTCGAACAGGTCTGCGGCGATGGGCAGGGGGCGCAAATGCAGGTCGCCACCGGCATTCTGGCGCAGGCGGCTGGCGAACTGGCCCTGCTGCTCGCTTGGCACATAAACCATGAAACCCTGGCGAAACGGCTCCTGCTGCAAGTCGCTGCGCAACTGGCTATGCAGCGCTTCGAGGTTGTCGAAGGCGCGCAGGCTGTCTGTCTGTCCCGGCAGGTACAACACGATGCCTGAAGTACCGGTATCGATCAGGGTCGCCTCGTGCAGGGTGATGCCGAACAGGCTCAGTTGGCTGCAGGGCAATGCTTCGCCATTTTCCGGCAAGGTCTGCAGCGCATCCCATCCCGCACCACTGAGGCGGTTGCGGACTCGCGCCAGGTCAGCCGCCAGACGCAGGCTGTCCTGGTGAACGCGCAGCGCCGCCGGGCGCACGCCGGACGCGGCGAAGGCGGTATCGAGGTGATCCTGGTAAGCCTGCCCGAGGTCCAAATCGCGACAGGTTCTGGCGAACACTTCGGGTGTCAGTGCCAGGGGCTTGATGCGGATCTGCTCCGAAGGCAGGTCGATGTCGACTTCGGTCTCGCTGTCGCCCAGGGTCGTCTTGCCCGTGATCACGGTCTGGCTGACATGCCAGTCGCTGTCCAGGGCGAGGGCGCTGTCGCGGCTGAAGGTCACGGTGTCGCTGAAATTGTGCAAGGCGGCTTCGAGCAGGCTGCGGTGTTCGTGGTGGGTGAGGTAGACCTGGAAGCTGTAGAGGTGCTTCACCCAGACCAGTGATGTACTACGCAGTGGCGCACTGAGTCCGTGTTGCGTGCGCAAGCGTTCGGTGAGCAGGGGCTCGGCGAATTCGTTGATGTTCTTTAAACCGCGCAGGTGCCGTGCCATCGCGCGTTGCGCCCGCATCAGGCGTACCTGGCTGGTCTGGACGGCTTCGCGCAGGTGCGGCGCGGCATTGGCGAACCAGGCCGCCTCGGCGCCGGGCAGGCCCTGCGCCGGCAGGATGGCGTCGCTCAGTTGCTGCCAGTGCCCTGCGCTGGCCTCCCGGGCCCAGACGGGCAGCTGGCGTTGCACAAGGGCATGGTGTGAGTGGGGGATATTCGCTGTCATCTGTGGCTCCTTGCAAAGCGCACATCAGAGCAGCCGTGACGGAGCTGCCGGTGGTACATGGTTGTACCGGCAAAACGAACCTCAATATTGGCCGCGCAGCGCCGATAAATGCGTAATCGACTGCCATCGCCTGCCTATGATCACTCCCCAGCACTCTCAAGAACCCACGCCAGCGCCAGTAGGGACGTTGCGCCAATCGCTCAATCGCCTGCTGCCGGTCGGCCTCGCCCTGGTGGGGATCGGCCTCTCGGTCGCCCTGGGGCATCTGGATGCACAGCGCGAGCGCACTGAGCAGCTGGGCAACCTCGCCGCCCGGCTGGCGGGCCTGCGTGGCGCGCTGGAAGCCCAGCTGGGCGCGGCGTTTGGCCAAGCCGAGGGTATCGCCCAGCTGATCACCGCCGATGGCGGCATCAGTGAGGCGCACTTCCACGGCATGGCCCGTGATGCCCTGCGCGCTGTGCCCTACATGCGTCATATCGCCCTGGCCCCGGGGGATGTCATCCGAGATGTTTACCCGATGGCGGGCAACGAGCGGCTGATCGGGCTGGATTACCGCCAGCTGCCGGACCAGTTCCCGCTGGTGCGATCGGCCCGCGACCATGCCCAGCCGGTGCTGGCCGGTCCCCTGCAGCTGTACCAGGGCGGTCGGGCGTTGATCTACCGGCGCCCGGTGTTCGTCACCGGCAAGCGGGGTGTGCGGTTTTATTGGGGCAATGTGTCGATCGTCGCCGATATCGACCGCCTGCTGCTGTCCGCGGGGCTGCGCCTGGACACCGAGTTCGAGCTGGCCGTGCGTGGCAGCGACGGCAAGGGCGCCGAAGGTGCGCTGATCTGGGGCGATCCACGGTTGTTCGAGGCGCCGCAGGTGATGATGACCGTGGCGGTGCCGGGCGGCGCCTGGCAATTGGTGGCCGTGCCTCGGGGCGGCTGGTCGGGGCTGGACCTGTTCGGCTCGCCGCTGTTCCTGTTCGCCCTGAGCTGCACGGGGCTGTTCAGCCTGTTCGTCGCCCAGCTCAACCGCAAGCAGCGGTTGCTCGAACAGCGCAACCGCGAGCTGCAGCGCTACCAGGCCCAGCTCGAGCGCCTGGCCCACTACGACACCATCACCGGGCTGCCTAACCGTATTTTGTTCCAGCAGCAGTTGGGTACGGCGATCCTGCAGGGGCATGGGCTGGCGGTGCTGATGCTCGATATCGACGGCTTCAAGCAGGTCAATGACAGCCTCGGCCATCCGATGGGCGACCTGTTGCTGCAGCAGGCGACCGCGCGCTTCTTGCAGGAGCTGGACAGCCAGGACCGCCTCTGCCGTCTGGGCGGTGACGAGTTCGTGTTCATGCTGCAAGGTGCCCAGGGCCAGGTGAACCACCAGGTCCGTGCCTTGCTGCGCTGCCTGCAGCGGCCGTTCGACCTGAACGGCAATGCCGCCCTGGTCACCGGCAGCATCGGCCTGGCCTGGTGTCCGCAGCATGGCGAGGACGCCGACAGCCTGTTGCGCCATGCCGACACCGCCATGTACGTGGCCAAGGAAGCCGGGCGCGATGCCTGGCGTCCCTATCACCCGGACATGACCGAGCGCCTGCAGCAGCGCCTGGAGCTGGAGCGCAACTTGCGCCGGGCCCTGGAACACAACGAATTCGAGCTGTGGTACCAGCCCAAGGTCGATCTGTTCAGCGGCCAACTGGAGGGCGTCGAGGCCCTGCTGCGCTGGCGTGACCCTGAGCATGGCCTGGTCTCGCCAGGGGAGTTCATACCCCTGGCCGAGCGCACCGGGCTGATCATTCCGCTCGGTGAGCGGGTGCTGGAGCTGGCCTGCGCGCAGCTGGCCGAATGGCGTGCCGGCGATGGCCTGCCCGGACCGTTGGCGATCAACGTCGCAGCCCTGCAGATCGAACGCAGCGACTATGTCACCAGCCTGGCCTCGGCACTGGAACGCCATGGCCTGCCGGCCAACCTGCTGGAGGTGGAGATCACCGAGAGCCTGCTGATGGAAAGCCAGCAGCAGGCCTGCGCGGTGCTGGCGCAGTTGCAGGCCATGGGCGTGGCCACGGCGGTGGACGACTTCGGCACGGGCTATTCGTCGCTGGCCTATCTGCGCGCGCTGCCGATCGATCATCTGAAGATCGACCGTGCCTTCATCAAGGATCTGCCCGGGGACGACGACGCGGTGGCCATCGCCAGGGCGATCATCGACCTAGGCCATGCCCTGGGTTTTCGCATCACCGCCGAAGGCATCGAAACCCAGGAGCAATACGATTTCCTGCGCCATGCCGGTTGCGACCAGGGCCAGGGCTTCCTGCTCGGGCGGCCGATGCCGGCCGAGGCGCTGCGCCGCTGGCTGGCCGACAACCACGAACGGCGGCATCGCCCACCGGGGCGTTAGCTTGCTTCGTCTACGCCCAGGCTCGCATACCCCACCCGTGGCACCTGCCCCAGGCGCTGCTCGACCAGTGCCAGCAGCGACTCGCCGCTGGCCAGGTAGGCATCGCCGAAGTCATGCCCGCCCAGCGCGCTGGGGTGGGCCACCAGCTCCAGCACGCCATGCGCGGGGGCCAGGCCGGCCTTGAGGTCGGCCGGGGTGCAGACGAAGTCGGCGGTGCTCCCGGCGAGCTGACGCAGGCGCCAGTTGAGCAGGGTCTTGAACGCACGCTTGGCCGGTCCGATGTTGTGCCCGAGGTTGCGCGCCAAGCGTACCGGCACGCCCTGGTCGCGGGCGAAGCGGGCGACGACGGTGCCCACCGGCCAGATGTTGTGCACGTGCTGGTGCGAGTCCAGGTGACTGGGCATCAGGCCATGGTCCAGGCAGTGTTTCCACTGGGCCTCGAGTTCCGCTTCCACCGCGGCACGTTCCCGGCGCGACAGACGCAGGGTGCGCTGCTTCAGGCGCAGGTCGAACTCGCCGTGGGGCGTGCAGAAGCGTGGCTCGGCAAGGATCGCCTGGCTCAGCGGCCGGCCGTAGGTGAGGTTGAAGTGCAGCCCGATACGCCCCTTGAGCAGTGGCTGCTGGGCCAGCGCGCAGGCGGCGGCAAAGGCTGGCATGTTGGCCATGGCCGTGGCCGAGCTGATCAGCCCGGCCTGGAAGGCGTGTAGGATGACCGCGTTGGTGTGGGCACTGAGGCCGAAATCGTCAGCGTTGACTATGACCTGGGATGGCATCCGGGCGCTCCTGTGGCGGGGTGGGGGCGACAACATCGGCTTCGTAGCGCGGCGAGCGTCTGCGCAGGCGCGGCTTGAGCCAGCGCCAGCAGCGCTGCGCCAGGCCCAGCAGCACGCCGTCGGGCCGCCAGCTGTAGCTGCTCAGGCGCCACTGTTCGAGCTGGCCGGTCATGCGTTCGTGTAGCTGGTGGCTGGAGTTGTCCAGGCTGACCCGCGAGGCGTCGATCCATTTCCAGTCCGCG
Organism: Pseudomonas sp. DrBHI1; assembly: GCF_002205115.1. Taxonomy (NCBI): domain Bacteria; kingdom Pseudomonadati; phylum Pseudomonadota; class Gammaproteobacteria; order Pseudomonadales; family Pseudomonadaceae; genus Pseudomonas; species Pseudomonas sp. DrBHI1. The sequence continues at coordinate 49,233 of NZ_NIBE01000057.1, read as the reverse complement.
TCCAGGCCCCAGTGGATCCACTCCTCCAGCAGCACGCGGCCGCTGCCCAAGTCACGGTGTTCGGGCATGAAGGCGAGGTTGTAGTCGTAGACCCGGCCGCGCTCCACCAGGCCCAGGCGGTAGCTGATGCAGCGCCCGTCCAGCTCCAGCAGCACCAGGCACACCAGGCCTTCGCCAGCCAGCGCGGTGAAGGCTTGGTACATCCACTGGCGGCGCAGGGGGCCGGAGAAGATACCAACCTCGTCGTCGCCTTTCCAGCTTGCGGCCTCGACGGCGCTGATGGCGTCGAGCAGCTCACTCATGTTCTCGGCGCTGGCCGTGACCCGACGCACGCTGGCGCCACAGGCCTTGATCCGTTTGCGTGCGCGGCGCAGTTTGTAGCGCGGGTCGCCGCTGACCTCCTGGCGATCCTGTTCGTTGATGCGGTGCACCGGCACGCGGCAGGTCAGGCGCTGCTGCCAGGTGGAACTGGCACTGGCCCACTGGCGCAGCCAGCCTTCGTGCTCGGCGTTGTCGGGCACCTCGTTCAGTTGCAGCAGGGCATGGGGCAGGTGCTTGCGGATGGCCTGCAGGACTTGGTCGGCGTATAGCGCCGGCAGGTCGATGAGCAGGGCGATGCGGTCGTTCAGCGGATAGCCCAGGTGGCGCACCACCGGGGCGAACAGCGGGCCGAAGGGCTCCCGGGCGCGGACCAGGGGCAGGCACAGGCACAGGCGTTGGTCCTGGTAGCCGAGCAGCACGCCGAGCTGCTGGCCGGGCAGCAGGGCGGCCTCGGCGGCGCACAGCCAGCCGAGGTGGTTGAACGGCGTGCTGCCGGGCAGTCGCCTGCGCAGCGCCTCGTAGTCGGCGGCGGGGAAGTCGTCGCTGCGCAGCGAGGCGCACCAGCTGAGCTGCAGGGTCATAATTTCAGCCCGCCGAGGCCGATGAGGCCGGGACCTCAGGTTTGCGCAGCGGTTCCAGGCGCGAGGTGGTGTAGCGGCTCTCGCGGTAGAGCCTCCAGCGGCCGAACAGGCAGTACACGTTCGTGATCCGTTTTTGTTCCTGGTAGCCCATGCGCAGGTGCAGCTTGAGCGCCGGGATGTTGTGCTGTTCGCACACGTCCACCACCTTGGTGCAGCCCTGGGCGGCCATGGCCTTCCACAATGCCAGCTGCAGGTCCACCGACAGTTCGGTGCCCCAGTACTTGCGGATCAGCTCGCCGCCGAACTCGAAGAACTCGCCTGGCCCGACCGGGAACCAGCACCCGTAGTAGTGGCGGTCGTGGTAGTGGCGGTTGCTGCCCCAGATGAACGCCACGGCGTCGTTGTCGTCGTCGAGGAACATCAACCCGGTGTGGCCCTCGGCGGCCAGTTCGCGCATGGTCTCGACCCGGTCGCCGAAATGGCGGGCGAAGGCCTGCACGTTATGCACGGTGATGCTTTCGACGCGCAAGGTGCCGTAGGGCTTGAGCCGGTGCGGCGGTACCGGGCTGTCCAGGTCGCGCTCCATCCACAGCAGTTCCCAATGGTAGAAGACGTAGTGCCGGAAGGCGCTACCGAGGGTGTCACGCAGTCCCTTGCGCTTGATGCGGTCCTGGATCTTGGTAAATGCAGTCATGGTGCCTCCTGGGCATGGCTGAGCGAGATGCGTCTCATGACGCGCTCCAGGTCAGGGCGAACACGGTCTGCCCTGGCAGTTGAAAACGGACCTGGCCATCGGCGCAGCTGAAGCTGGCGCGGCGGCTCTGGTTGTCGGGGCCGAACAGTTCGAGCTGGCCGGATGGGCAGTCGCCCAAGGTGAGCGCCACCTGTTGCAGGCGCTCGGCTTTGTTCACTCCCAACAGGCTGCGCTGGTGCTGACGGGCCATGGCCAGGGCGTCGACCTCGAAAGCGTCGTTGTCCAGGGCCAGCACCTGGTCCAGCCAGTGGCGTTGGATGAACTGCTGGGCCAGGCCCACCGGCTTGAGTTCGTAGCGCTGGTCGCCGGCATCGCGCAGCATGCCCTTGGGCCATTCGGGCTCGTCGGCGACATGGAACCAGTTGAGCATGTCGAGCAAGCCATCACCGGCGGCATTGATCACCACCGACGTCCACCACAGGCCGGCGTAGTGGGTGTTCTGCTCGTAGGGGCTAAGGCTCGAGCCGCTGGACAGGTTGGTCTGGTCCAGCAGCAGCGCCTTACGCGGCCGGCCCTGGCCGTCCAGGCCGACCAGCTCGGCGGCCTGGCGCACGCTGTCACGGTAGCTGCGGGTGGCGAGCAGGTCGCGGACCATCCATTCGTGCCAGGCCAGGGCGTCGATCTGCGCGCCCTGTTCGGCGAGCAGGCGCCGTGCCCAGTCGATGCCACGGCGTTGCTTGCCATCGTCGGTGAAGGGGCCGCCGAGCAGGCGCGAGGAAGCCGGCATGGCGATGCGCACGCCGGCCTCGCGGGCGCCGGGGTATTCGCGCACGCGCCTGACCATGGCCTGGAAGAAGTCGCGGTAGCTGGCGTAGTCGCGATAGTTGAGGTTGGGCTCGTCGGCAAAGGCCAGGTAGTGGGTACCTTTGCCGCCCAGGGCCTTGGTCGCCTCGAGCCAGGCGTCAAGGCCATCGCTGCTGGTGCGGTCGCTGCGCAGGTCGGCGACCCGGGCGCTGCCGGCCAGCAGGGTGATGTCCTGGAGGATGCCGAAACGTTCCTGGTAGAGCTTGCGCCAGGTGTTCTCGAAATCGGGTTGCCGTTGCAGCACGTCGACGAAGCTGTAGAAACCGGCGGCCTGGGGGCGCAGGGCATCCAGGGCGGCAAAGCTCGAGGCCGGCGGCAGCACATAAGGCAGGGCCACCCCTAGCCTCGGCGTGGGGCCGAGTACTTTGCTGCCCAGGGCCAGGCGCACCTGGCCTGGTTGCTGGGGCAGGTCGCCCAGGTCGTCAGTACGCTGGGCGAACAGATTGGTGGTGCCGTCGAGCCAGAATGCCGCCTTGCCGCTGCCCTGCAGGCCCAGGCGCCAGGTCTCGTCGCGGGTACTGACCGGCAGTGGCAACTGGTCGAAGCGCCAGTAGGCACGGTAGGGCTTGAGCGGCAACTGCACGCGGCGGCCGTCGCCGAGGCGTTCGGCGAACAGCCCGTGGACGCCGCCATGGTGCTTGCCGGCCAGCACCGCCCGTTCGCCGGCCTTGACCCGGAAGTACAGCTCGACACCCGGCCCGACCTCGGCGCTGAAGTGCACCTTGGACGGAGCGAACAGTGCACGGGTGCTGGCGTCGTGCTGTATACGGTAGTCGCGAAAGCTGTAGCCGGGCACTTCCAGGCGATAGGCGCCGCCAGCGGGTGTCAGCGGCCAGCGCTGCTCGCCGCGCACCTGCGTGGCGTCAATGCGCCGCTCGCCGGCCAGCCGGCCCTGTCCATCCAGCAGGTACAGGCGCTCCGGGTTGGCGTCGGCCTGCCAGGCCGGACGCCACTGGATGCGCAGCTCGTCGGCGCGGGCCGGCAGCAGGTACAGGCTGCCATCGCGGATCTCGCCCCATTGCACGGGCGCGGCGAGCGCTGTCTGCGCCAACAGCGTGGAGCACAGCAGCAGGGCTTTCATGCCGCCCTCCGTTGCAGCATCTGGCGCAGCGGCGCCAGGTCGGCGGGCAGGATGATCAGGGTCTGGCCCAGCGGCACGCCGCTGAGGCGGCAATACAGCACCAGCATGGCCACGGTGACTGCCAGGTAGGCAATGGATGAGGCCGCCGCCGCGCCGACGATCCCCCAGGTCGGAATCAGCGCCACGTTGAGCACCAGGTTCAGCGCGGCGCCCGCGCCCATCAGCAGCGACACCGTGCCGGGACGGTTCTTGCCCAGCAGGTCCAGGCGCAGGATGCTGGCGTAGCACAGGCCGAGCAGGCCCGGCAGCAAGGCCAGCAGCGCCGGATAGGCCGGCGCGTAGTCAGCGCCGAACAGGGTGACGATCAGCCACTGGCCGATCAGCGCCATGCTCAGGCAGGCGCCGAGCATCACCGTGGCCGTGAGGCGCAGCGCCAGGGGGGTCAGGCGCTCCATGCCGGCGTCCTGCTGCAGCAGGCGTTTCATCAGCGGCGTGGTCACCGCCTCGGGGACGATCAGCAGCAGTTCGGCGGCGGCGCTGGCCATGGCGTAGTGGCCCAGGGCGGTGCTGCCGAGCATGGCGCCGATGAACAGGTAGTCCGAGCGCAGGATCACCTGCTGGAACAATAGGTCGGGGTGGCTCTTGGCGCTGTAGCTCAGCAGCTCGCGCTGCCCGCCGCGATCCCAGCGCAGGGCCAGTGGGTGCTGGCGGCGCAGCCACCACAGGCCCAGCACCAGCACCAGGGCGATGCCGCACAGCCAACTGATCAGCGCGGCTTCCAGGGCCTCGTCGCGCCACATCCAGAACAGCCCGAGAAACAGCAGCAGCGGCGCCAGCGATTCGGTCAGGCGCAGGGCGTTGAAGGCGCCGACACCGCCGCTGGCGTTGTGCAGGGTCAGCAGACCGCTCTTGAGCACGGTCATCGGCACCGCCAGCAGCAACAGCCAGGCCAGCAGGCCCAATTGCACGGTAATTTCCAGATTGGTGCCCAATTCGCGCACCAGGAACACGCAGACCAGGGTCAACAACCCGGCCAGCAGGCAACCGTAGACCAGCACCTGGGTCAGCAGCAGGCCCATGTCGCGCTGCTTGGCCGCCTGGTAGCCCACCGCGCTGTTCAGGCCGCCGCTGGTGGCGGCGCTGATCAGGTCGGGCAGGGTGCTGAGCAGGGCGAACAGGCCGCGCTCGCTGGGCCCGAGGATGCGCGCCAGCAGCACGTTGCGCAGCAGGCGCAGAGCGATCATCGCAAGCTTGGTGCCCATGCTCAGCGCCAGGTGGCGCAGGTAGCTGTTGCGGTTCATCAGCGTTCTCCGCGGCTGATGCGCCAGGCCAGCAGCGAAGGACGGCTGGCATTGCGCTGGCTCACGCCGATGCGCGGCAGCGCCAGCGGGTCGTCGTGGCCCTGGCAGATGCCCGGGCGGGTGCTCAGGGCGTAGGGGTAGCGGTGCGCGGCGACCCGCGCGCGCACGCGTTCGTCATGGTCGCCATTGGGGTAGCAGTACACCGGCAGCGGTTCGCGGCAGCCTTCGTTGAGCGCGGCGTGGCTGCGTTGCAGCTCTTCGTTGAGGCGGTGATCGTCCAGGTAGGGCAGCAGGGCATGGCTGGCGCCGTGGGGGCCGAAACGCACCAGGCCGGAGTCCTCCAGGGCGCGCACCTGCTGCCAGTCCATGGCCTGGGGCAGCGACTCCGGCGGGCAGGCGTCGGTCAGCACATGCAGGGCCTGGGGGCTGAGGCTCTTGAGGGTCTGCAGGTAGCGCGCCAGCACCAGGCTGCGGGCCTTGCTGTGTTCGTGCATGAAGTAGGCCGCCGGCAATGGCCGGCCAAGCTTGCGCAGGCGTTCGATCAGTTGCCGGCGGGCGTCCTCGCCATGGCTGCCCCAAAGGGTCTCGCCGACGCTCTCCCACCAGAAGCGCTGGCGGCTGCCGATGTAGTCGGTGGACAGGAAGATGCTCGCCGGCACCTGGTGGCGCTGCAGCAACGGGAAGGCGTTGACGGCATTGTCGCGCCAGCCGTCGTCGAAGGTCAGGGCCACCTTGGGGCGGGTATCGCCGCGGGGCTGCTCGTGGCTCTTGAGCAGGTCCATGAGGCTGACGCAGTCGAAATGGCGGTGCAGCCAGCGCAGCAGCCCTTCGAAGGCCCGGGGGCCAACGCACAGCTCGTTGCGATGGGGCAGGGCGGCGCTGGCGTCATCGGCCAGCACCCGGTGCAGCATGAGGATCACCCCGGCGCCGCGCAGCTCGGCGCGCCCGCGCGGCGACTTGAAATAGAACCAGCCACTGGCCTGCTTGATTTGAGTCTTGATCGGCATGTCCGTCGCTCATCGATTCTGGTCGGGGTTCCATTGGCTGTAGCTGTGCCCGCGCAGGAACTGCCACAGGCCCACGCTCATGCCGGCGAGGGTGACCAGCACGAAGGCGGCCAGGCGGAACGGGCGTGGCAACCGGCGGCGGGCGTCGAGCAGGCCGGCGATGGCGGCGGCATAGCCGAGCAGCTGCAGGGCCAGGGTCAGGCGGTAGAAACCGGGTTCGATGGCCAGCCACAGGTTGGCCAAGAGCAGCGGCAACAGCAGTACCGGGGCCAGGCGGCGGACCAGCTTGTGGCTGATCAGGGCGATGGCGTACAGGCCGTGGCGAGCCGGATTGAGCAGTTCGCGGCGCGCGGCCAGGCTCAACAGGCCACCGACGGTGACCCGCTGGCGGCGACGGAACTGCTTGTCGGCCTCGTCCACGCCCTGGTCCAGTACCACCGCCTCGGGCACGTAGACGATGCGCAACCCCGCGGCCGGGGCGCAGGTGCTGATGAAAAAGTCGTCGTTGACCTGCTTGGGAATCGGTTGATACAGCGTCCGGTGCAAGGCCAGCAGGGCACCGTCGGCCGAGACCATGCAGCCGGTGCGGTTCTCCACCTTGCGCACCCAGGCTTCGTAGTGGCGGTACAGGCTGTCGCCGATGCTCAGGCCCTTGCCCGGGTCGGGGATGATCATGTGCCCGGCGGTACCGCCGACCTGCGCGTCGGCGAACGGCGCCAGCAGCAGGCCGAGGGTGTCGGTCGACCATTGGTTGTCGGCGTCGGTGAACACCAGCAGGTCGCCCGTGCACACCTGCACCGCACTGTTCAACGCTCCGGCCTTGCCCAGCCGCGGCAGGTCCAGCACCTGCACCCGTGAGTCGCCCAGGGCCCGGGCCAGCGCCACGGTGCGGTCGCTGGAGCCGTCGCTGGCCACCACTACCTGCAGTTCGGCGGCCGGGTAGTCCTGGCCGAGCACGCTGGCGAGCTTGGCTTCGATATGCCGCTCTTCGTTATGCGCGGCGATCACCACGCTCACCCGCTGCGCCGGCAACGGCGAATGCGTGCGCCGGGCGAAGAACGGCGCGGCCAGGGTCAGCAGCAGCGGATAGCCGAACCAGGCATACAACGGCAGCAACAGGCATAGCCAGAAGATGAACTCAGCCACGGGCGGGCCTCCTTGCGGTGCGGTTGAACAGGCTGAGGATGAACGCCGCGCCGGCCAGGTGCAGGCGCAGCCAGTGCAAGCCCCAGAGTTGCAGGGTGAGCAGCGGGTCACGGTGCCGGCGGCTCTGGCGCAGGCTCAGGAACAGCGCGGGCAGGGCGCTGACCAGCAGGAAGAACAGGGCCGCATGGGGGAAACCGTCGAGCAGGGCCGACAGGGCTATGGCATCCAGTACCCAGGCCCCCACTGAAAGTAGCGGGAAGCGCAGCAGGCGCAGGCTGACGCCATGGCTGCGCAGCAGTTGCAGGTGGCTGCCCTGGCGCCACATTTCCTTGCCCAGCCATTCGCGCCAGTTGGCCTCGTAGCCCCAGTGCAGCACCGCGGGCTGGCGCAGCACCCGCAGGCGGGCGCCGGACTCGTGCAGGCGCAGGGTGAAATCCTTGTCTTCGCCGGTGCGCAGGCGCTCGTCGAAACCGCCGACCTGGTCGAACCAGCTGCGGCGCATCAGCAGGTTGGGGGTGGGCAGCCAGGTGCAGTCCTGCACCGTCTGCCCGGTGCGCAGGGTACGCCGTTGCCAGGCCTGGGCGAACCACGGGGCGTGGCGCGGGGTGTCGCAGTCGAGGGCGAAGACATCGCCTTCGCCGCGGCGCTGCAGGTCCAGCAGCAGGTCGAGCCAGTGCTCGGGCACCTCGATGTCGGCGTCGAGGAAGGCCAGCCATTCGCCGTGGCTGGCGGCTACGCCGGCGTTGCGCAGGGCGCCGATGGCCACACCGGGCAGGCTCAGCACCTGGGCACCGTGCTCGCGGGCGATCCGCGGGCCGTCGTCACTGGAGCCGTTGTCCACCACGATCAGCTCGCAGGCCAGGCCCGCCGCGCTGGCCGAGCGCCGGGCGGCATCCAGGGTGCGGCCGATATGGCGGGCCTCGTTGAACATCGGGATGACGATGCTCACCCGGCTCATCGGGCCACCTCCACCGGCTGTTGTTCACGGGCCTGGCCCAGCAGCACGCTGGACAGCGCCAACATCAGCCACAGGTACTTGTGGCTGGGGGCGCTGAGGAACATCAGGAACAGGCCGATGGCCAGCATGCTCATGGTCAGGTGGGTCATCAGGTCGGCGCGGTCCGGGTCGCCGGCGGCGCGGAAGGCGGCGCGGGCCCGCCAGAAGTTGCGCAAGGCCAGGGCGATCATGCCGACGAACAGCAGGCCCGCCGGCAGGCCGACCTCGCTGAACAGCTCCAGGTAGGTGTTGTGGGCGCGGCGGTAGAGGTCGGTGGTCTTGCTGTTGACCGGGGCGAAGGCCTTGGAGAAGCCGGTGTCGGCGTAATGCAGCGGGAAGGTGCCGGGCCCGGTGCCGAGCAGCGGGCTGTGGCTGATCATTTCCTTGCCCACCACCAGGTAGGAGGCGCGCCGACCCAGCGATTCGTCCTGGTGCGCGTTGACCCCCGACTTGAGCAGCATCAGCGACTGAATGCGGTCGGCGTAGCCTGCCGGCATCAGGGCCACGCCCAGGGGCAGGACGATGGCCAGGCCGAGCATGGCGAAGCCCAGGTGGCGCGGACGGATGCAGGTCAGTTGTTCACGGTAGTTGTACAGCATCATGCCCAGGCTGATCAGCAGCACCACCAGCCCCGAGCGCGATTCGGTCTTGGTCATGCCCACCAGCAGCAACAGGCAGCAGCCGGCCCAGAACAGCTTGACCGGGATCTGCCGGGCCTTGATCGCCAGCCACAACCCCAGCGGCATGGCGATGGTGATCAGCAGGGCGAAGGCGTTGGGATCGAGCATGGCCGAGGCGCGGCCCTGCTCCTGGTACTTGGTGGAGAAGATCGCGAACAGGCAGGTCACGCACACGCTGACGGTGATCAGCCGGGCCAGCATCGGCAGGTTGAGGTCGCGGCCGACCAGCAGGGTGATGACGAACACCACCAGGCCCACCAGCAGCTCGCGCAGGTGTCCGCCCGACAGGGCCAGGTCGTCGCTGGTCCACAGGCTCAGCAGGTACAGGGCCATGAACGGCAGCAGCAGGCGCCACTGGTTGCTGCGCAGGCGCTCCCCGGGCAACTGGCGCACCGCCAGTTGCAGGCTGAGGATCAGCACCAGGCCGATGCCCACCAGCTTGGCGCCGGACACCAGGCCGTCCTTGAGCAGGCCCTCCAGCGGCACCAGGGTGGCGATCACCAGCAGGCCCCAGGCGGGCTTGCGGTACAGCACCAGCACGCCGGCCAGGCCGATCACGCCGCCGGGGGCCAGGAACGGGTAGGGGCTGGCCAGCAGCCCCAGGCTCAGCAGGGCCACCAGGGCCACCAGCGACAGGGGAATGATCATGCGACAACCTCCTCGGCCGTGCCCCGGTAAACCAGGGCCCAGCGTTGTGCCAGGGTCGGCAGGTGGTAGCGTTCGCGTTGCGTGCGGCGGGCGCCGGCGACCAGCTCGGTGGCCTGCGCAGGATCCTGCAGCAGGGCCTCGAGGTGCGCGCCGAGCTCGGTGCTGGCCATGGGCGCGGCCAGCAGGCCGTTGCGACCGTGCTCGATGACATCGGGGATGCCGCCGACGCCGAAGGCCACCACCGGCACGCCATCCTGCATGGCCTCGAGCAGGATCATCGGCGTGCCTTCGGTGCGCGAGCTGATGACCAGGGCGTCCAGGCGCTTCATCCAGGCGCGCATGTCGCGCTGGAAGCCCGGCAGGGTGATGCGCGCGGTGAGGCCGGCGGCGTCGATGCGGGCCTGCAGGGTGTCGCGCTCGGGGCCTTCGCCGAGCATCACGGCATGGACCTGTGGGTGGCGCTGGCACACCGGGATCAGGGTGTCGAGGAACAGGTCGGGGCCTTTTTCGCTCGACAGGCGGCCGACATAGGCGGCGAGCCAGGGTTTTCTATCGCCTTGGCGAGGAGCAGACGTGGGAGCAGGCTTGCCCCGCGATTCACTGTTGTGTTCGGCATCGCCATCGCGGGGCAAGCCCGCTCCCACGCCTGCGGTCAGGTCAACCTCCTGGTGCTCGGGCAACCCGTTGGGAATCACCCGCAACTTGGCCTCGGGTACGCCGGCATCGCGATGGATGCGGGCGATGCTCTCGGCCACGCACACCACCGTGTCCACCGTCGGCGTGCGGCACAGTTGCAGGCTTAGCCAGGTATAGAAGCGCTGCTTGCGGCTGCGCGGGGTGAAACCATGCTGGGTACTGACCATCGGCAGGCGCCACAGGGTGGCGCCGATCCAGCCGAACAGCTGGCCCTTGAAGTTGTGGCTGTTCACCAACGGACGTTGCCCGCGCTGCGCGCCGAGTACCTTGAGCACCGCCCCCAGCCCCTGGCAGGTGTCGCACTCGACACCGGCTTCGCGAAAGCGCGCCACCAGCTCCGCCGGGGCATCGAGGAACAGCACCCGATGCTGGCCGGGGGTGGCCTGGCAGTGGTCCAGGAGCATGCGCTCGGCGCCGTAGAATCCGCCACTGCCGAGCAGGTGCAGGATCGGCCGGCCGGCGTGCAGCGCGGCGTTCAATTGCGCACCCAGTGCCACAGGCGTGGCAGCGACCAGCTTTTGTGCGGGTTGGGCAGCGCCGGGGCCTGGTCGTTGATCACCAGCAGCACCGGCAGGCCCAGCTCGTGGCTGATCTGCGCCGGATGCTTGAAGCGGTGGTCGAAGAACTCCCTGACGTAGACCACGGCGATCGCCAGCAGCAGGCCGGTGATCAGGCCGAACGGAATGATCAGGCCAGGTTTCGGGAAGCTTGCCGCGGTAGGTTCATAGGGGGCGCTGAGGATCCGCGCGTTGGACTGGCTGCCGTCGAGCAGGCCCTGGCCGCGGCTTTCCTCGTAACGCTGGGCATAGGTGGAGAAGGCCTTGTGCAGGGCATCGATCTCGGTATCCAGCTGGCGGGTCTTGCTCTGGGTCTCGCGCAGCTGGAGGATGCGCTTGCTGTAGTCGGCGATGCGCTGGGTCTTCTGCTCGATCACCTGCTGGGTCACCGCCAGGTCCTGCTGGCGCTCACGGATGCGGTTCTCGACGATCTTGAGGAACTGCGCGCGCAACTGGGCGATCTGCTGGCGGGCCATGACCATCTGGTCGGAGCTCGGCTGGAACACCGTGGCGTCGCCGTTGTAGCGGGCCAACTGAGTGGTCAGTTGCTCACCGAGTTGCTTGATCTCGCGGTCCTCGAAGGCGATGTTGTCGACCGTGGTGGTGAAGGTGTAGGGGAAGGCGTAGTCGGCCATCTTCGCCTTGTTGGCCGCGGCCAGGCTGCTTTGCAGGTAGTCGAGCCACTTCTGGTTCTGCAACTGGCGGTCACGTTGCAGGTTGAGCGCCTGCTCCTCGGTGTTGATGGCATTGAGGCGGAAGGTGATCTCTTCCTTGGGGTCCGACGAGCCGATGGCGGTCAGCAGCCCCAGGCGCTGGCTTTCCAGGTCGCCCAGCCGTGCCTGGTAGTGCAGTTTCTTCTGCTCGTAGAACGCTTCGGGCAATTCGTTGGACTGCAGGTCCTGGCGGTTGGTCAGGAAGTTTTCCAGCAGGCGGCTGACGAACAGCGTGCCCAGCTTCGGATCGTTGGCGCCGTAGGTGATGGAGATCACGTTGGAGCCGGGCAGGGTCTCGACCTTGAGGTCCTTGACCGCCTGGTCGGTGAGGGTGTCGAGCTGGGTGTCGCGGTCATCGGCGACGGTGTTGCCGAACAGCCGGTGCAGCGGGTCGAGCACCGCGTGGCGCAGCGGGTCGAGCACGGTACGGCGCAGCAGGCCGGGCTCGTCCGGGTAATGGCCTTCCTTGCGCAGCTCGCCGATGGTCTGGCGGATCAGGGTCGGCGAGCGCAGGATGTTGCTCTCGGTCTCCATGTCGGCCAGCGACGGCGGGATGAACTGATCGGCCTGCTGGCTGAGCGCCGAGGTGGTGTCGCTCTGCGAAAGCTTCTTGGACTGCACGATGACTTCGGCGGTGATGTCGTAGCTCTGCTTGAGCACCAGCGGCAACAGCACGGCGATCACCGCGAACACCAGGAACACCCGTTTCACCAACTGGCGGTTGGCAAAGAAGATGCGGAAGAACTCATGCACATAGTTTTCTTTGGGTTGCGTGGTCATGGTCCGTCCCCCGGTCAGTCGTTGCTTTCTTTGTTGTCGACGCGGTAGCTGAAGCTGAAACCGAAGCCCTGGAACAGCACCACGTCGGCCAGTTGCCGGGACAGCTCGGCGGCGCTGGCCAGCTTGGTCTTGGGCACGTAGAGCATGTCCTCTGGCTGCAGGTAGGCGAGCTTCTGGCTGCCGCCGGACAGCGCCTGGTCGACGTCGTAGTTGACCGCGTGCACGGTGTTGCCTTCACGGCGCATGATCACCACCGAACCGAGCTTGGCCTTGAGGGTCGGGCCGCGGGCCAGGGTCAGGGCCTCGAGCACCGATACCGGGCGGCGGATCTGGAAGGCGCCGGGTTGGCCGACTTCACCGAGTACGTAGATCTCGTTGGCGGCGGTGGACTTGAGCAGTACGTCCACGCTCATGCGCCCGGGCAGTGTGGCGTAGCGCTCGTTGAGGTAGTCACGCAGCTGGTTGACGGTCATGCCCTGCAGCGGCACCGAGCCAATTTCCGGGAAAGTGGCGCGGCCGTCGTTGCCCACGGTGATGTCGCGGCTCATGCCGGTGCCGGGGTGGTTGAGGGCGTTCTTCAGGTTGACCTCGTCGGTCATCGGGCTGATCACCCGCACGGTGACCTGGTCACGGTTGGGCTTGAACACCCGCTTGTCCTGGTAGGCCTGGCGGATGGCGCTCTCGGCCTCGCCGGGGGTCATGCCCTCGACGCGCACCGCGGCGTTGGTGCTGGGCAGGGTGATGGTGCCGTCAGGCTGCACCAGTTGGTTGCCGTTCAGACCGCTGGCGGCCATGAAGTTGAGGTCCAGGGTGTCACCGGACTGGATGCGGTAGACCCCGGCCGAGCGGTTGCTGACATGGAAGATCACCTCCAGCACGTCCTGCGGGCGCAATACCTGTTCGCGGCGGGCGACCTCGGTGGCCTGGCTCTCGGCCGGTGGCGCGGTGAGGATCTGCACCGGCATCTGGCGGTCTTCCTGGCTGGCGCAGCCGGCCAGGGCCAGCACGCACAGGGCTATCGATGGGTATCTCATGGCGTTCATCCTGTGCGGCCTCTCAGAGATTTTCGTACAGCCACTTGGGCATGTAGTACTTGCGTTTGTTGAACACGCTGCCGATCAATCGCGCGCCGGCCTGGGTCAGGCGCTGGCTGGCCGCCTGGGCGACCTCCCAGCGGGTCTCCTCGGCGCATACCACCAGGATCACGCCGTCGACCAGGGTGCCGATCACCAGGCTGTCGGCACTGGCGTAGATGGCTTCGCCGTCGATCACCACGAAGCGGTACTGGTTGCTCAGCTGGTGCAGCAGTACGCGCAACTGCTCGTGGTCGAGGCGGTCGCGGCCGCGTTTCCAGGTGCCCACCGGCAGCACGTCGAACGGCTGGTCGGACAGGCGCACGATGCAGTCCTGGGCCAGCGGCGGGGTGTCCTGGTTGAACAGCAGGTCGCTGTAGCCGCGCAGCTTGCCCAGGCCCAGTTGCTGGCTGAGGCCGCCGGGGCTGAGGCTGGCGTCGATCAGCAGCACGTTGCCCGCGCTCATCAATGCCAGTTGGCTGGCGAAGGCCAGGGCGCTGGTGCTGGTGCCGCTGCCGGTGTTGGCCGCGGTCAGCAGCAGGGTGCGCTGGTCGAGGTCGAGCACGGTGGCGGTCAGGTTGGTCTCGCTTGGGGTAGCGATCGTCAGGCTTCTCGAGGATGAACCGTCCATCTCAGCTTGCTCCGTGGCCAGTGAAGACTTTGAACGGGGTCTTGAGCAGGATCTTCAGGTCCAGCATCAGGCTCTGTTCGTTGATGTAGCTCAGGTCCAGCTCTACGCGTTGGTCGAAGTCGATGTTGCTGCGCCCGGAGATCTGCCACAGGCCGGTCATGCCCGGGTAGATCGACAGCCGCGCCAGGTGGTTGTCGTGGTAGCGGTAGGCGTTGAACGATGTGGGGCGCGGGCCGACCAGGCGCATGTCACCGGTGACCACGTTGATCAGGTTGGGCAGCTCGTCCAGGCTGCTGCGCCGCAGCCAGCCGCCCACCGAGGTGATGCGCGGGTCCTTGTCGATCTTGAAATCGATGGATTCGGCGCCGTGCTTGTTCAGGTGGCGCAGCGAGTCCTTGAGCGCCTCGGCGTTGGCCACCATGGTGCGGAACTTGTACATGCCGAAGGCGCGGCCACGGTAGCCGGTGCGTTTCTGCACGAAGAACACCGGACCCTTGCTGGATAGCTTGATCAGCAGCGCCAGCACCAGGAACACCGGCGACAGCAGCAGCAGCAGGGTCAGCGCGGCCAGGCACGACAGCACGCGGTTGGTGCGCGACAGCGTCCAGGGCCGGCCTCCGGCGCGACCGGTGATCCAGCCACGACCCTGCATGTGGATGGCGGCATCGATGCGCTGGCGGTGCGCCGGATCCATGCGTTTGTCCTGATACAGCGCCTGCAGTTGCGCGCTCTTGGGTTGCCCTGTCATACCGCCCTCCGTTTATCTGGCTGCTCGCCCAGGGGCGCCGCTTCGCTGGCGGCGGGCGAGTGGTAGCTCTTGAACCAGGCGACAAAGCGCCCGAGCCCTTCATCAAGGCCTATCTGTGGGGTGAAACCGGTGACCCTGGCCAGCGCGCTGGCGTCGGCGCAGGTGGCCAGCACATCGCCTGGCTGCAGCGGCAGCAGCTCGATCACCGCGTTGCGCTGCAGGTGTTTTTCCAGCAGGGCCAGGTAGTCGAGCAGCTCCACCGGGCGCTGCCCGCCGATGTTGTACAGGCGCCAGGGCGCGTGGCTGCTGGCCGGGTCCGGGGCGAACGCGTCCCACTGCGGGTCGGCGACCGGGGGCAGGGGGATCAGCCGCACCAGGCTTTCGACGATGTCGTCGATGTAGGTGAAGTCGCGCTGGTGACGGCCATGGTTGAACAGCTGGATCGGCCGGCCTTCGCTGATCGCCTTGGCGAACTGCATCGGCGACATGTCCGGGCGGCCCCAGGGGCCGTACACGGTGAAGAAGCGCAGGCCGCTGCAGGGAATGCCATAAAGGTGGCTGTAGCTGTGGGCCATGGCCTCGTTGGCCTTCTTGGTGGCGGCATACAGCGACAGCGGGTGGTCCACTGGGTCCTCCACCCGATAGGGCGTCTGCTGGTTGGCCCCATAGACCGAGCTGGAGGAGGCGTACAGCAGGTGCTTGACCGGGTGGCGGCGGCAACCTTCGAGAATGTTGAGAAAACCGGCCAGGTTGCTGTCCAGGTAGGCCTGAGGGTTCTGCAGCGAGTAGCGCACGCCGGCCTGGGCCGCCAGGTGCACCACCACCTCCGGGCGCTCGCTGGCGAACAGCCGGGCCATGCCGTCGCGGTCGCCCAGGTCCAGGCAGTGCAGCGGAAAGTCGCCGACAGTCTGCCGTACCCAGTGCACGCGGGCGTGCTTGAGCGCCGGCTCGTAGTAGTCGTTGAAGTTGTCCAGGCCCACCACCTGGTGCCCCTCGAGCAGCAGCTGGCGGCAGGTGTGGGCGCCGATGAAACCGGCCGCGCCGGTCACCAGCACCTTCATGGCGCGTCCGCCTGCGGGGCGATTTGGCGCAGGCCGATGCCGCTGTAGTGCAGGCCGTGGGCGGCGACCTGCTCGGGGTTGTACAGGTTGCGGCCATCGACGATCACCCGCTCGCGCAGCTTGCTGGCCAGCATCGAAAAATCGACCACGCGGAAGTTCTTCCACTCGGTGCAGATCACCAGGGCGTCGGCGTCCTGCAAGGTGTCGTCGCGGGTGGCGCACAGTTGCAGGTCGTCCCGGTAGCCGTACAGGCGCCGGCATTCATCCATGGCCTCGGGGTCGTAGGCGCGCACCGTGGCGCCTTCGGCCCACAGGGCTTCCATCAGGTAACGGCTGGGGGCCTCGCGCATGTCGTCGGTGTTGGGCTTGAAGGCCAGGCCCCACAGGGCAATGGATTTACCGGCCAGGCCAGCCAGGCGCTGCTTGAGCTTGGCGAACAGGATGCGCCGCTGTTGATCGTTGACCTCGTGGACGCTTTGCAGCAGACGCAACGGCATGCCGCTGTGGGCAGCGGTGTGTAGCAGGGCCTTGATGTCCTTGGGGAAGCATGAACCGCCGAAACCGCAGCCCGGATAGATGAAGTGGTAGCCGATGCGCGGGTCGGAGCCGATGCCGCGCCGCACCGCCTCGATATCGGCGCCCAGGTGTTCGCTGAGGTTGGCCAGCTCGTTCATGAAGCTGATGCGGGTGGCGAGCATGGCGTTGGCGGCGTACTTGGTCAGCTCGGCGCTACGGTTGTCCATGAACATCAGTTTTTCGTGGTTGCGGCAGAACGGCGCGTACAGTTCCGCCAGCTGCTCATGGGCCACTTCGTCGAGGGTGCCGACGATGATCCGGTCCGGGCGCATGCAGTCTGCCAGGGCGCTGCCTTCCTTGAGGAACTCGGGGTTGGACACCACGCGCGCGTGCAACTGGCTTTTGCCCAGGCGCTGCAGTTCGTCGCGGGCCAGGGCCATGACCTGATCGGCGGTGCCCACCGGCACGGTGGACTTGATGATCAGGGTATGGTCGGTCTCCATCAGCGCGGCGATCTGCCGGGTGACGTTGAGCACGTGGCTGAGGTCGGCCGAGCCGTCCTCGTCGGGCGGCGTGCCGACGGCGATGAAGATCAGCTCGGCGTGGCTGACCGCGTCGCTGGCCTGGGTGCTGAACAGCAGGCGGCCTTCCCTGATGTTGTCCTCGAGCAGGTCCGACAGACCCGGCTCGCTGATCGGCGGCACGCCCTGGCGCAACTGGTTGATCTTGTGGGTATCGACATCCACGCACAGGACCCTGTGACCGACGTCCGCCAGGGCTGCTGCCTGTACCAGTCCGACATAACCGGTGCCAAAAACGCTCACGTCCATGCGCGGTGCCTCGTATGGATGAGTAAGGGAGATGAAACAGTGGTGTGAATTGGGTATAGCTCAGCCCGGTGGAATTGCGTCAAAGCAATGGCATGTTTCGTCGAATTTACAGACCCTGGTGAAACGGGCGATCTGCCACCAACCCGTTGCCAATCCGTGTGTTAGCGCGCATAGCTAGTGGCAATTGGCCGTTCGATGAACCGATGAACGGTTCAATGCAGCGGAATAAGCGGGTTTCAGGCGATAGAGAGAATCAACAGCAACTTGCGTTAGGTGCCAGATTCCGGTGTCGGTATGTCGTCGGAATTTTGACTTTTTTGCGTTGTGGTTTGTTTCACAGCTGCTACGGTTTGAGAAGATTTCCATGACTGGAGTGGCCGAAACATGCGCGGATGGATCAAGCTCTTGCTGTTGCTCGTCTATCTGGCCAGCTTTCATGCCTATTACCGCGAACGCATAGAAGCGCTGGGTATTGGCCTGCCCCTTGTGCTGTACCTGGGGGTGTTCGCGATGTTGGCGCTGGCCCTGCTGCTGACGGCGTTCACCCGCCCCGGCTGGTTGCGCTGGGCGCTGGCGCTGGCGTTTACAATCAGCGCGATCTTTCTCGACGCTTATAACCGCATCACCGACGCCTATCTGACCTATAGCGCATTCGTGTCCATGGTCTATGCCGGCGCTTTCGTCCAGGAGGCCCTGCAGCAATACCACTACGCAATTACCCTGGCCGCGGCGCGAGCGCTGTTGCTGCTGTTTGGCCTTGGCTTGCGTCCGGGGCCGACCCCGTGGTTGCCAAGGTTGTTGCCACCCGTGGCGCCGGTGCTGGGCCTGCTGGTACTGATCGCCATCCTGTTCGTGCGCGCCGGCGAGGGCGCACGGGGTCTGCCGGTGATGTACACGCCGCTGGCCTACCTGAGCCTGTTCGGCTACGAGACCCTGCACGACCATGTCGGGCCGCGCCAGCCAGTGAGTCTGGCCCAGTCGGGGCCGGCGATGGCGCGGGATATCGTGCTGCTGATCGACGAGAGCATCTCGGGTAACTACCTGGACCTGAACACTCCGGCCGGGGTCACCAGCCACCTGGCCCAGGCCCAGCCGGGCGTTTCCATCGTCAACTTCGGCTATGCCGCGTCCATCGCCAACTGCAGCGCCGACACCAACGTCACCCTGCGCTACGGTGGCACCCGCGGTGATTACCTGCGCATCAACTCGACCCAGCCGTCGATCTGGCAGTACGCCAAACGCGCGGGCCTGGGAACGGTGTACATCGATGGCCAGCGCACGGGCGGCAACCTGCAGAACCTGATGACCGAGACCGAGAAGCGCGATATCGACCAGTTCATCCAGTTTGACGACACCCCCGTGGTGCAACGCGACATGGCGGCGCTGGAGCGGCTGGTGGCGCTGCTCAAGGACAGCAAGCCGCAGCTGATCGTGGTGAACAAGGTCGGCGCCCACTTCCCGGTGCACGACAAGTACCCGGACGACTTCCTCAAGTACCAGCCGGCCTTGCCACGGGGGCGCTACGTCGATATCGCCGACACCGGCACCCGCGATGGCTTCGATGGCCGGGCCCAGGACTGGGTGCTGTACCGCAATGCCTACCAGAACACCGTGTTGTGGAATGTCGGCGAGTTCTTCCGCCGGCTGTTCGCCGAGGGCGACCTCAGCCAGGCCGTGGTGCTCTATACCTCAGATCACGGCCAGGATTTGCATGAGCGCGGCAACCCCGGCCTGAACACCCATTGCGACAGCGATCCGGTACCCGAAGAAGGCCTGGTGCCGTTGGTGGTGATCCAGGGCGAGGGCCTGCGCACGCTGGACTGGCAGGCTCACCTGCCGGCCAACCGCAACGCCTCCAGCCATTACAACCTGTTCCCCACGCTGCTCAAGCTGATGGGCTATGACGGCACGGCCGTGAGCGCGCTCTACGGCCGTTCGCTGGACATGCCGACGGATGACCCGTTTACCTTCAACGTGCGCTTCAATGCGCGGTTGGGGGCCAAGCCGGACTTTCGCCATATCGACCTCGGGCAGGTGGTCACGCCCGCCAGTGTCCTGGCGGGGCAGCCGATGCCGGTGGGCAAGGCTGACTAGGATCAGAAGTCGATGCTGGCGGAGACCTGCACCGTGCGTGGCGCCCCCAGCCCCAGGTTGGTGAGCAGCGGCATGCCCCAGTAGGCCTTGTTGGTCACGTTCTCCACCGTGCCACGGAAGGTCACAGGATGGTCGGCCACCTGCAACCGGTAGCGGGCACCGACGTCATATATCGTGTAGCCGGGGATCGACTGGCTGTTATCGTCGCTGATGTACTGCTTCGATACGGCGGTGGCATTGGCGGTCAGGGTCAGGCCATCGAGCAGCGGGGTGTCCCATTCCACACCCAGCTTGCCCTGCAGTTTCGGCTGGCCGGTGGCGGTCTTGCCTTCCTCGGCGGGATTCTCGGCCTTGGTCACCTTGGGGTCCAGGCGAGCCACGCCGCCCATCAGGCGGACATCGCTCAGCGGGGTACCGAAGAAGCTCCATTCGAGGCCGCGATTACGTTGTTCGCCACCGAAGGAGAACACTTTGGTCACCGGGTCAGTGAAGCTGCTGGGGCGTTCGATCTGGTACAGGCTCAGGGTGTGGGCGAAGTCGCCGAGGTCGAGCTTGATGCCGACTTCCCTCTGCTTGGACTTGTAGGGGGCGAACACCTGCCCTGCGTTGGGCGCGGTAATCGGGGCGATGGCACCCTTGCTCAGGCCTTCGATGTAGTTGGCGTACAGCGACACTTCGTCGGTGAGCTTGATCAGCACCGCCGCTGCCGGCGTCGTGGCGCTTTCGTTGTAGCGCGTGGTGTGCGCGCCGGTGCTGACGTTGAAACTGTCGCTCAGCACCTGCTGGCGGCGCACGCCCAGGGTGAATTGCAGGCGCTCGTCGAGGAACGACAGGGTGTCGGCCACTCCGTAGCTGCTCAGGCGCGACTCGGTATGGGCGATGGCTGGGTAGCTCCTGGCGGCCTCCGGTCCCCAGACCGGGTGGTAGATATTGTTGATCCACTCGGCCCCCGGGACGTTGCGCCGGCCATAGTCGCGTTGCTTGTCGGAGTAGTGCGTGGCGTTGAGCGACCACTGATGGCCCACGCCGAAGGTGTCGAAATGGCCGCGCACGCCGGCTTCTCCCGAGGTCTTCTTCAGGTCGATCTTCAACTGGCCCATGTTCGTCTCCATATCCCCGGCGGTGTTGAACACTTCGGCGAGCATGGTGCCGCTGTAGGCATAGTCGGTCTTGCTGGTGCCGGCCGCGGCATAGGCCGTGAGGTTGTCGTTGAGGTCATATTCGCCGCGCACGATCACGCCCTTGTCGCGGGTCTGGACGAAGCCCCAGTCCGGGTTGAGCAGGGTCTCGGACTTAGGCGGCCTGGGCACCGGCACGCCCGCGGCCAGGCCGATGCCGCGGTTCTGGCCCCTGACCCGGTCCTCGCTTTCGTACAGGTCGGCGGACAGGCGCGCCCGCTCGCCGCGCCAGTCGAGGCCCAGGGCATTGAGCTCGGCCTTCATCCGCTGATGGTCGGTTGCTGTATCACCGTCGCGATAGACGCTGTTGAAGCGCACGCCGAACTGCTGCTGCTCACCGAAGCGGCGGCCGACGTCGAGGTGACCGCCGAACTGTGCGTCGGACATGTAGGTGGTGGTGATCCGCGTCAAAGATTCGGCACCCGCGCGCTTGGGCACCAGGTTGATGCTGCCGGCCACCGAGCCGCCCGGCGGCATGCCGTTGAGCAGGGCGGAGGGCCCTTTGAGCACTTCGATGCGCTCGTACATCTCCGGCGAGATCCGGTAGTAGGGCGCCATGCCGTACAGGCCGCCGATGCTCACATCGCTGATGTTGGAGTTGAAGCCACGGATCGAGTAGTTCTCGCTGTAGGTACCCTTCAGGCCGTTGCTGAACACGGCGGGATCGGTCGCGGCAATCACGTCGGTGATGGTCTGCGCCTGGGTGTCCTGGATGTATTGGTCGGTGTAGCTGATGGTGCTGAACGGCGTCTCCATGAAGTCCTTGTTGCCCAACAGGCCGACCCGTCCGCCCGAGGCCACCTGGCCGCCGGCATAGGCGGGGGGCAATGCGCTCGGGGCGTCGAGGTTGCCCTCGACCCGGGTCTCGGTCAGCTCCAGGCTGCCATTGGTCTGGCCCTGTTGGGTCTTTTCCACTGCCTCGGCCTGCTCCACGGTCTGCGCCGCGGTCACGCCCATGGACACGCCGCCCAAGCCGAGGAGCAAGGCCATGTGCACGGCGGTGAAGGTGCGATTGAGGTCGAAGTGGGGCACAGCCGGCTGCTGCACCGGGCTGACACGCTGTTGCGACATGCTGGAGTCCTTTCGATTCGCAAGTGAGTGAAGGCATTCACTAGGGATTCCGAATCAGAAGGGAAAAACCTCAATGAAAATCATTGGCATTTGTCGCGTGTCGACGATTACCCCGGGAGTGCCAAGGGATGCAGGGCGCGGAATCCCAACGCTTCTTCCACCAACCAGTCATGCACCGCCCGCGCGCCAGGCTGGCTCAGCCCGCCCGGCGGATACAGCAGTACATAGCGCTTGTGGTTGGCGATCGGCACCCCGAACGGCACGATCAGCGCGCCGCGCTCCAGCTCGTCGTTGAGCAGGGTGCGTCGGGCGATGGCCACGCCGACACCGGCAATGGCCGCTTCGATGGTCAGGTGGTTGCGGTTGAAGGTGTGCCCACGACGCACATCCAGCCCGCCAGCGCCGATACCGTCAAGGTAGAACTCCCATTCGGCGTACTCCGAGCTGCCACGCCAGGCGGTGATGTCGTGCAGCAGCGGGTAGTGAGCCAGGTCCGCCGGCCCGTGCAGGGGCGGGCGGCCGCGCAGCAGGGCAGGTGAGCAGACCGGGAAGATCTGCTCATCCAGCAGCGGGGTGGAGAGCATGCCCGGGTAGCTGCCGTCATTGAGGTCGATAGCCAGGTCGAAGTCTTCCGGGTGCAACGCCTGGTTGCTGTCCTCGGCCACCAGGCGCAGTTCGATATCCGGGTAGCGCTGCTGGAAGCGCGGCAGGCGCGGTGTCAGCCACTTGGCCAGGAACGACGGGATCGAGCGCAGGCGCAGGGTGCCGCGGATTTCGCCGGCATCCAGGCGCAGCAGCTCGGCCTCGATGCTGCCGTAGGCCTCGGCCACGGTCTGCGCCAGGCGCTGGCCTTCGGCCGACAGCTCGACGCCGCGGGCGCGGCGCAGGAACAGGCGAAAGCCCAGGCGCTCCTCGAGCTGGCGCATCTGCTGGCTGACCGCGCCGGGGGTGATGTGCAGCTCCTCGGCGCAGCGGGTGAACGACAGGTGCCGCGCCGCACAGGAGAACACGTGCAGCCAGACGAACACCTGGCCGTTGAGTGGGCCTTTCATCGTTTAGTCCTGCTAAAGGCTTGTGTAGGAAGTTTCGTTGGTCAAGCTGGCATGAGCGCGGCAGTATCGCGCAACTTGGCAATAACGCTCAAATTTTCCAGAGAGCCGTGGCACATCGTAAACGGTTGTCACGGCCAGGCATTAGCATGGCTATCAGTGTTTTCGACCTTTTCAAGATTGGCATCGGCCCATCCAGCTCCCACACCGTCGGCCCCATGCGCGCGGCGGCGACCTTCGCCCAGGCCTTGCGTGAGCGCGGCCTGCTGGCCCAGGTGCGGCGGGTCGAGGTGCGTCTCTACGGCTCGCTGTCGGCCACCGGTGTCGGTCACGCCACGGACCGTGCCTGCCTGCTGGGGTTGATGGGCCAGTGGCCGGATCGCATTGATCCCCACAGTATCGAGCCACGCATCGACCAACTGATGCAGGAGCGGTGCCTGATGCTCGATGGCAGCCAGCCGATCGAGTTCCAGTACAGCCGTGACATGCGCCTGCTCGACGAGAGCCTGGCCTATCACCCCAACGCGATGACCCTGGAGAGCTTCGACGGGCAGGGCAGCCAGTTCAGCCAGACCTACTTTTCCGTGGGTGGCGGCTTCATTGTCGAGGCAAGCGAGATCGACGCCCCGCAGGACGGTGCCAGCCAGGTCGCCTTGCCTTACGAATTCTCCAGCGGCGCCGAGTTGCTGGCCCTGTGCAAGGCCCACAACCTGAGTGTCAGCCAGTTGATGCTGGCCAACGAATGCGCCTGGCGTCCGCAAAGCGAGGTGCGCGAAGGCCTGCTGAAGATCTGGGCGGCCATGGGCGAGTGCGTCGACAACGGTCTGCGCAACGAAGGCATCCTCCCGGGCGGGCTGAAGGTCAAGCGCCGGGCGGCGCGCCTGCACCGCAGCTTGCAGGAGGTCGGCAAGCCCAACGTGATCGGTTCGACCCTCAGCGCCATGGAGTGGGTCAACCTGTTCGCCCTGGCGGTCAACGAAGAGAACGCCGCCGGCGGGCGCATGGTCACCGCGCCCACCAACGGCGCGGCCGGGATCATTCCGGCGGTGCTGCACTACTACATGAAGTTCAATCCCGGCGCCTGTGACGACGACGTGGTGGCGTTCCTCCTGGCCGCCGCCGCGGTGGGCATCCTGTGCAAGAAGAACGCCTCGATTTCCGGTGCCGAAGTGGGCTGCCAGGGCGAGGTGGGCTCGGCCTGTTCGATGGCCGCCGCAGGCCTGGCCGAGGTACTTGGTGCCACGCCGCCGCAGCTGGAGAACGCGGCCGAGATCGCCCTTGAACACAACCTCGGACTGACCTGCGACCCGGTTGGCGGGCTGGTGCAGATCCCCTGCATCGAGCGCAACGCGATCGCCGCGGTGAAGGCAATCAACGCCGTGCAGATGGCCCTGCGCGGTGACGGCGAGCATTTCATCTCCCTCGATCGGGTGATTCGCACCATGCGTGACACTGGCGCGGACATGCACGCCAACTACAAGGAAACCTCCCGCGGCGGCCTGGCCGTCGCGTTTGTCGAGTGCTGACACACAAGCGCTTTCCTGGGCGGGATGGCTTCGTGAGAGCGGGCTGTTCCCACAATCCTGATTGAACCTGCAACACCCGCTGTACCTGCGACAAAAACAACTACAAGGCGATACCCAATGACTGATGTACAAAGCACCGCGAGCGTTCGTGCGGATTCGGCTGCCCTGGCTTCGACCAGCGGCTCGACCACCTGGAACCGCCACGACACCACCTGGGCCCTGGGCCTGTATGGCACGGCGATCGGCGCCGGCACCCTGTTCCTGCCGATCAATGCCGGGGTCGGCGGTTTCTGGCCGCTGCTGATCCTGGCGCTGCTGGCGTTCCCCATGACCTTCTTCGCCCACCGGGCGCTGACCCGCTTCGTGCTGTCCGGGCGCAAGGGCGGCAACGAGGACATCACCGAGGTGGTGGAGGAGCACTTCGGCGTCGGTGCCGGCAAGCTCATCACCTTGCTGTACTTCTTCGCGATCTTCCCGATCCTGCTGGTCTACAGCGTGGCGCTGACCAACACCCTGACCAGCTTCTTCGAACACCAGCTGCACATCGGCGCGCCGCCACGGGCGCTGCTGGCCTTGCTGCTGATCTGCGGGCTGATGATCGTGGTGCGCTGCGGTCAGCAGATCATCGTCAAGGCCATGAGCCTGCTGGTGTATCCCTTCGTCGCCTCGTTGCTGTTGCTGGCCCTGAGCCTGATTCCCAACTGGAACGGCGCATTCTTCGCCCAGGCCAACGAAGGCATCAGCGCCTCCAAGCTACTGCTGACCCTGTGGCTGGCGATCCCGGTGATGGTGTTCTCGTTCAACCACTCGCCGATCATCTCGGCGTTCGCCGTCGACCAGAAGCACCGTTATGGTGTTGACGCCGACCGCAAGAGCGGCCGCACCCTGGCCACTGCTCACGTGATGATGGTGCTGACGGTGATGTTCTTCTGCTTCAGCTGCGTGCTGGCGCTGAGCCCGGGCGACCTGGCCGCGGCCAAGGCGCAGAACATTTCGATCCTGTCGTACCTGGCCAACCACTTCCAGACCCCGGTGATTGCCTTCGTCGCGCCGCTGATCGCGCTGGTGGCGATCACCAAGTCGTTCCTAGGCCACTACATCGGCGCCAGCGAGGGCTTCCAGGGCATGATCGTCAAGAGCCTGCGCGGACGCGGCAAGACCTGGCCGGCCAAGCGTCTGGAGCGCGTCACGGCGTTGTTCATGCTGCTGACCTGCTGGGCGGTGGCGACCCTGAACCCGAGCATCCTCGGGCTGATCGAGAGCCTGGGTGGGCCGGTGATCGCCTGCTTGCTGTTCCTGATGCCGATGTATGCGGTGCAGAAGGTACCGGCGTTGCGCCAGCACTCGGGCAAGCTGTCGAATGTGTTCGTGGTCGTGATCGGGCTGATCACGCTGTCGGCGATCGTCTACAGCTTCATGGCCTGACCGATGATCGCGGGGCCAGCCCGCTCCCACGCATTCAGGTGGGAGCGGGCTGGCCCCGCGATCCGTTCAGGTCAGACGCTTTCCAGGTGCTTGATCGCAGCCTTCAGGCGCTCCGCGGGTTGCGGCTGGTCCTGGTGGGTGATGTCCGGCGCCTTGCGCACGCGACCATGCTGGTCGACCCAGTGGCCGTTGATGAAGTAACGGTAGCTGGCGGTGCCGGCGTTCCAGCCCTGGTCAAGCAGGCCCTGCAGATGGAAGGTCTGGGCGATCTGGCTGAGCGGGCCGCTTGGGCTGCCATCCAGGTGCAGGACGATCGACGGGCTACCAGCGGGCGCGAACGGCAGCTCGCTGTAGCCGCCCCACACCTTGGCCTGGAACACCTGGACCGGGTGCGTGGTCTGGATGATGGAGGCCCTGCCGGTGACCTTCTTCTGCACGGTATTCACCAGCAGGTCGAGGGTCAGGATAGGGGCGCCGAGCAGCCCGTTGCTGACATTCAGGCGGGTATGAAAAAGTCCGAAGGACATGCTGATTCTCCTTGTCTGCTCAGGCTTTCTTGGCGGCCTTGGTGGCCGGGCTCTTGGTCGAGGCGAGGGCTTGGTCCAGGGCTTTGCCCACGGCGCCGCTGGCCAGTTGCTTGAGTTGCGCGACGTCACCGGTGGCGATCACTGCCTCCAGGGTGGCGTTGTGCAGTTCGGTCGTGAGGTCGACGTTCGCCAGTGTCTGGATGCGTTTGAGTTCAAGCACGACGGGTACGTTGTCCACTTCGATCCAACGCTGGCCGTTGTAGTAACGGTAGCTGGCCGTGCCTTTCTGCCAGTCCAGGTCGAGCAATGCGCGCAGTTCGAACTGCTCCGGCGAATTGGCGTGCGGGCCGCCCTGGTTGCCACGCACCGTCAGCAGGATCTTGCCTTCGCTGGGCGGTTGCACGGTGAGGTAGCTGTAGGTGCCCCAGGCATCCAGCGCCAGCTCCAGCGGTGGGTTGGTGGTCTGGGTGATCAGCGCGTGGCCGTTGACGCTGCGATCTGGCGTGTAGACCAACAGGTCGAGCTGCAGGCGCGGGGCGCCAGGAGCATTGGTTCCAATGAGGTAGGACACCGGGAACAGGCCTTCCGACGGTGCGGTCAGCGATACAGACATGATTGCCTCCGTTGCATTCAATGAATGAAATACCGTAACCAACGCTTGCGCAGGCGGGCGGAGGAAAAGGGGAGAGGCAGGTAGACGGGCGGATGTACTGGCGTGCCCGGTGCGAGCGGCTGTTGGCAGCCGGCTTGTGCAGCCATCCCTGAAGTGCGGTGCCGCCTGCCTGGCAGCCCGCTTGAGTTAAGCAGGCAAAAGATGCCGTGATGGCCTTTTTGCATTATGTCCGACGAGTGGTGACATCCAGGTCTGCAAGCCGGCTCCCGCCCCGTGAGAACCGGCTTGTCCCGCGATGAGCTCTACAGGGCGGACCGCCTCACTTCGACTTCTGCTGCAACGCCACGAAGCTGCGGCGCATGTCGCTGGCCCAGCCATCAAGCACCGGCTTGACGTCGTTCAGGGTCAGTTGCGTGCTGTCGTTCTCCAGCGCCTTGCCGCTGCCCTTGCGCACCACCTGGGCCAGCACGTTCTGGCTGCCGCCATCGAGGAAAGCGGCCTCCACGGCGATGTCCACGGCCTGGTCGCGACCGCCGGCGGCGGTGTTGACCGCCGCGGCCACCAGGGCGATCGGGATCACCTCGTAGGGCTTGAGGCCTTCGGTGCTGGTGGATACCGCGGTGATCGCCGGGCGCACCACGATGGTGTTCGGGCCAGGCTCCTTGACCAGGGTGAGCACGCTGCCCAGTTCGCGGCGCATGGCTTCGTTGAAGTAGCGGGTGATCGCCTGCAGGGTCTGCGCCGAGATCACATTGGTCGGCTGTGGCTTGGGATAGAACTGGCTCGGCTCGATGAACACCTGGGTGTACTGGCTGGCCTTCACGTCCGGGTCGATCCAGCGCATCACCGGCGCGCCGGAGACGCTCTCGGCGGGCTTCAGGCGACTGTAGTCCTTCAGGAAACCGGAATAGTCCTTGGGATCGACACGGTTGCTGGAGCAGGCAACCAAGGCCAGCAGAGCAGCGCACAGCAGGGTGGTGCGAGGCAGGTGCTTCATGATGACGAGGTCCATGAGGGAAGTGGCCAGAACAACGCTAGCAGGTGGTTGGCCGAAGGCCAGCGGTCAGGTGTTGACGGTTGCCGTTTCCTACGGCGCTGTCTGAGTGCGCCGACTATCCATTGGTCTTTGAAGCTGGAAAAGTATGCCCTTTACGGGTATGTTTAGGAATGCCGGCCATAGATGTCTACAAGCGAAGGGAGTTTGCCCGCTGGCAACTCAAGGAGTGCGTACCAGACCACCTGCTCTGCCGCGCTGTTCTGGAAATGCAGAGTGGGCTGGTTGACGCGAGCCTTGGTGGCTTGCTGTTCAAGAAACGTGTTGCGGGCCTGTGCAGCGGCAAGCGGGGAGGCTACCGAACACTGCTGTCGGCTCGCATCGGCAGTTGTTACGTGTTCCTTCATGGGTTCGCCAAGAGCGACATGGCCAATGTCACGCCGGCCGAGCAGAAAGCGCTTCAGTTCGCCGGCAGGGTCTTTCTGAAATTGTCACCCCACGCCCTGGCCAAGGCATTGGGTTGTGGCGTATTGATGGAGGTCCACTGTGGCCAGCAAGCTCATTGAATCACTACGCGTCGACCTCTCGGACCTCGAGCAGGCAGGTGCCGTCGGCAAGGTCACGTTGCGCGACTTCGAGGCGATCTGTCCGGCC
This sequence comes from Pseudomonas sp. DrBHI1, assembly GCF_002205115.1. NCBI lineage: Bacteria > Pseudomonadati > Pseudomonadota > Gammaproteobacteria > Pseudomonadales > Pseudomonadaceae > Pseudomonas > Pseudomonas sp. DrBHI1. The sequence continues at coordinate 21,177 of NZ_NIBE01000057.1, read as the reverse complement.
CCGGTGCGGGCATTCAGCGCCCAGGACATCCGCCACCTGCGCGAAGCGCTGAACTTCAGCCAACCGGTGTTCGCCCTCCACCTGCACACCAGCGCATCGACGGTACGCAAGTGGGAGCAGGGCGAAACACGCCCGGCAGGGCCCGCCTTGAAGCTACTGAACATCATTGCCGACAAGGGGCTGCAGGCCATCCTCTGAAGCAGGGTTGTCAGCCCAGCGCCTCGCGCAACCGGTACCACAGCATGCCCAGCGCCAGCAGCGGCGAGCGCAGTGCCTTGCCGCCGGGGAAGGTCAGGTGCGGCACCGCGCTGAACACGTCGAACCCCTGGCTGTGCTCGGTGGCGATGGCCTCGGCGAGCAGCTTCGCGGTCCAGTGGGTGACGTTCAGGCCATGCCCGGAATAGCCCTGGGCATAGAACACGTTGGGGTGCTGGCCGAGGCGGCCGACCTGGGGGAAACGGTTGGCGGTGATGCCGATCATGCCGCCCCACTGGTAGTCCAGGCGCACCTCGGCCAGTTGCGGGAACACCTTGAGCACCTTGGGCCGCATGTAGGCGCCGATGTCCTTGGGGTCGCGCCCGGAGTAGTGACAGGCGCCGCCAAACAGCAGGCGGCGATCGGCAGTCAGCCGGTAATAGTCCAGCCCCACCTTCTGGTCGCACAGCGCCATGTTCCTTGGGATCAGCGTACGCGCCAGGGCCTCGGGCAAGGGCTCGGTGGCCACCATGTAGCTGCCGGCCGGCAGCACCTTGCCGCACAGGCGCGGTTCCAGTTCGTCGAGATGGGCGTTGCAACCCAGGATCAGGCTCTGGGCGCGCACCTTGCCCCGGGCAGTGTGCAGCGTCACCGTTCGGCCATGCTCGATGCGCAGCACCGGGCTTTGCTCGAAGATCCGTACGCCAAGGCCGAGGGCGGCGCGGGCCTCGCCCTGGACCAGGTCGAGCGGGTGCAGGTGGCCCGAGCCCATGTCCACCAGGCCGCCGGCGTACAGGTCGCTGGCGACGATCTCGTGCATGCGATCGGGGTTGACCAGGCGGGTTTCGTGGCGATAACCCAGTTCGGCCAGGTCGCGCTGCTCGTCTTCGAAGGCGGCGAACTGGGCGGGGGTGTTGGCCAGCTCGCAGAAGCCCCAGCGCAGGTCGCATTCGATACCGTACTGCTCGATGCGATTGGCCACCAGGGCCACCGAATCGATGCCGGCCTGCTGGAGGTAGCGCACGCCGTCCTGGCCGACGTGGCGGGCGAAACCGGAGACGTCATGGCCGATGCCGCGGATCAGTTGGCCGCCGTTGCGCCCGCTGGCGCCCCAGCCGATGCGGCGCGCTTCCAGCAGGATCACCGAGAGGCCGCGCTCGGCCAGTTCCAGGGCGGCGTTGACCCCAGTCAGGCCACCGCCGACCACGCAGACATCGGCCTGCAGGTCCTGGTCGAGCGCCGGGTAGGTGGCCGTCTGGCGCGCCGAGGCGGCGTAGTAGGAGGCGGTGTGTTCGTTCATCTGTGGCATGGGTGGGCTCGGCTCAGCGATTGGACTTGATCTTGCTCCAGGAGCGGGTCATCTGCCGCAGGATCGCGGGGCTCTGCATGGTCGAAACATACAGGTTGTCCAGCACGTCCTGGGGCGGATAGATCTCGGGGTTGTTCACCAGCGCCGGGTCCATGTCGGCCTTGGCATCCGGGTTGGCGTTGGCATAGCCGACCGTGGCGCTGACCTTGGCGATCACCTTGGGGTCGAGCAGGTAGTTGATGAAGGCCAGGGCCTGCTCGGGGTTCTTGGCGTCCTTGGGGATGGCCAGCAGGTCGAACCACAGGTTGCTGCCTTCCTTGGGAATGCTGTAGGCGACCTTGACACCATTGCCAGCCTCCTCGGCGCGGTGGGCGGCCTGCAGCACGTCGCCGGAATAGCCGAAGGCGATGCAGACATCACCATTGGCCAGGTCCGAGACGTACTTGGAGGAGTGGAAGTAGGTGATATAGGGGCGCAGCTCCAGCAGGCGGGCCTCGGCCTTGCGGTAGTCGTCGGCCTTCTCGCTGCGCGGGTTCATGCCCAGGTAGTTGAGGATGGCCGGGAACAGTTCGTCCGGCGAGTCCATGAACGCCACGCCGCACTGCTTGAGCTTTTTCAGGTTCTCGGCTTCGAACAGCACCGCCCAGGAATCGATCTTGTCGATGCCCAGCACCGCCTTGACCTTGTCGACGTTATAGCCGATGCCATTGGTGCCCCAGAGGTACGGTACGGCGTACTGGTTGCCCGGGTCGTTCTGCTCCAGCTGCTTGAGCAGCTGCGGGTCCAGGTGCTGCCAGTTCGGCAGCTTGCTGCGATCCAGCGGCAGGAACGCGCCGGCCTGGGCCTGGCGCGCAAGGAAATGGTTGGAGGGCACGACCACGTCGTAGCCGGTGCGCCCGGCCAGCAGCTTGCCCTCCAGGGTTTCGTTGGAATCGAACACGTCATAGACCACCTTGATCCCGCTGCTGGCCTGGAAGTCGGCCAGGGTGGTGTCACCGATGTAGTCGGTCCAGTTGTACACGCTCACCGTCGGCTGGGCCTGGACGGCGGCGCCGAACAGCAGGGCGAAGGTTGCGGGGATCAAAGCTTGCGGATAACGCATGTCGACACCTCGTTGGTCTTGTTCTTCGAATTCGGTGGTGTAGGGGCTGGTTTGCAGCCCATCACCGGCAAGCCGGTTCCCACAGCAATGGTGTTGCTGGTGTGGGAGCGGGCTTGTCAGTGAAGGGGGGCACGGTACCCCCAAGGCGGATCACACGCTGAGCAGCAGGAACTCCCGCTCCCACGAGCTGATGACGCGCTTGAAGTTCTCATGCTCGGCACGCTTGACCGCAACATAGCCCTGGACGAATTGCTGCCCCAGGTACTGCTGGACCTTTTCGCAGTCTTCCATGTGCTGCAGCGCATCTTCGATGGTGATCGGCAGGCGCAGATTGCGTCGCTCGTAGGCGCGGCCCTGCACCGGGGCGCTGGGCTCGAGTTTTTCGACCATGCCGATATAGCCGCACAACAGGCTCGCGGCGATGGCCAGGTAGGGGTTGGCGTCGGCGCCCGGCAGGCGGTTCTCCACGCGCATCGCTTCGGGGCTGGAGGTCGGCACGCGCAGCCCGGCGGTGCGGTTTTCCTCGCCCCACTCGACGTTCACCGGCGCCGAGGTGTCGGGCAGGAAACGACGGAACGAGTTGACGTTCGGCGCGAACATCGGCAGCAGCTTGGGAATGTATTTTTGCAGGCCGCCGATATGGTGCAGGAACAGCTCGCTCATGCTGCCGTCGTCATTGGCGAAGATCGGCTTGCCGGTGGCGATGTCGACCACGCTCTGGTGCAGGTGCATGGCGCTGCCCGGCTCGTCGGTGATCGGCTTGGCCATGAAGGTGGCGGTGACGTTGTGCTTGAGCGCCGCCTCGCGCATCGTGCGTTTGAACACGGTGATCTGGTCGGCCAGGTCCAGGGCGTCGCCGTGTCGGAAGTTGATCTCCATTTGCGCCGGGCCGTCCTCGTGGATCAGCGTGTCCAGGTCCAGGCCCTGGATTTCGCACCAGTCGTAGACGTCCTCGAACAACGGGTCGAATTCGTTGGCGGCATCGATGGAGAATGACTGGCGGCCACTCTCGGCGCGACCCGAGCGGCCCAGCGGCACCTGCAAAGGCAAGTCCGGGTCTTCGCAGCGCTGGGTCAGGTAGAACTCCATCTCCGGCGCGACGATCGGTTGCCAGCCCTTGTCGGCATACAGCTTGAGGACCTTCTTCAGCACGTTGCGCGGCGACAGCTCGATGGGGTTGCCCTGCTTGTCGAAGGTGTCGTGGATGACGATCGCGGTCGGTTCGATGGCCCACGGGATCTGGTACACCGCCGTGGGATCGGGGCGGCAGACCATGTCGATGTCGGCGGCGTCGAGCAGGCTGTAATAGATGTCGTCGTCGACGTAGTCGCCGGTGACGGTCTGCAGCAGCACGCTCTCCGGCAGGCGCATGCCGCGCTCGTGGAGGAACTTGGCGGTCGGGGCGATCTTGCCGCGGGCGATGCCGGTCAGGTCGCTGATCACGCATTCGACTTCGGTGATCCGGTGTTCTTTCAGCCAGGTGGACAGCTGATCGAAGGGGGCGTTCATACAAACCTCTTGGTTGGGTAGTTGTGGTGGGACGCAAGGCGTTCATCGCCGCAGGGCACTTCCCACAGGTGACGCTGAGGACTATCTTGGTCGCAGCCTACGCGGCGATCTATCCACTTTTTTCGACAAGCAATGCACCAAAAGAGTGCATCTAGGACAGCGCGTGACAACGCCAACCGCCTTGCAGGTCCAGGATTACCGCACCACCGATGTGACCGAACAGACCCGCGCCACCCCTGGCTGGCAGCAGCAATACCGGCAGATGTCCCCCGGGCATTTCAACGGTCAGTTGCGCTGGCTTGGCCTCGATGGCGTGGAGGTGTACGAGGAGCGCCTGAATACCCGGGTCGAGCAATTCTTTCGCGCGCCCAGCGGCGCCCTGGCGTTCTGCTTCGACCGCAGCGAAAACAGCCTCTATCTACTCAACGAAGACAGCCGCAATATCTGGATCACCCCGGAGAACTATCAGGAGGTGGCGGTGGTGTTCGAGCAGCCGTTTTTGGCCAGCCATGGCCTCGACCTGGAACGCCTGCGCGGCTTGTTCATGGTGCCACTGAGCTGCCAGCAAAATGCTTTGTTCGGCAACTGGCTGAGCGCCACGCTGACCCGCTTGGGCCAGGCCGATTGCCCGCTGGAAGGCGGGGCGTTGGGCGAGCAGTTGCTGGAGGACTGCCTGTTCATCCTCGACAACGCCGGACAGCATCTGCAGGGGGATGCGTTGGGGCGGCGCGACGAGGAACGGGCGATCATGCGTCGGGTCAGCGAGTGGGCCGCCGACTGCCCCGACGAAACCCTCAATCTGCTGCAGTTGGCCAAGGTTGCCGGTGTTTCCGTGCGTCAGTTGCAGCAAGCCTTCAAGGGTTTCACCAATCTGCCACCGGCGCAGTGGTTGCGCCTGCGTCGTCTGAACGGCGCGCGGCGTGACCTGCTGGTGGGGGACGCGACCGTTGCCGAGGTGGCGATGCGTTGGTCGTTCTGGCACCTGGGGCGGTTTTCCGAAAGCTATCGGCAGCTGTTTCACGAACTGCCCAGTGAGACGCTTCGGCGCGGCAGGGGCTGACCGGCCGGCAGCGCGCTCGCGGTTTCGAAGTTCTTGCCCCCGCTCGGCAGCGGGGGCAAGCCGCCAGATCAGTTGCGATCCAGCCACACCGTCTGGGCATTGGTGAACTCGCGCACGCCGAAGTGCGACAGCTCGCGGCCAAAGCCACTTTTCTTCACGCCACCGAACGCCACACGGGGGTCGGATGCGCAGTAGCCGTTGATGAACACGCCGCCGGTGTCCAGCGTAGCGGTCATGCGCTCGGCCAAGGCGTAGTCGGCGGTGTAGATGGTCGCGGCCAGGCCGAACTCGCTGTCGTTGGCCAGCGCCACCGCGTGCTCGGCGTCACGAGCGCTGATGATCGCCGCCACCGGGCCGAACAGCTCCTGTTTGAACGCGGTCATGTCCGGAGTGACGTTGGCGAACACGGTCGGCTCGTAGAAGTTGGCCGCGCCTTCGACCTTCTTGCCCCCCAGCAGCAGGGTGGCGCCTTCGGCAAGGGTTGCCTGGACCTGGCCATCGAGTTCATCGCGCAAGTCGTAGCGTGCCATCGGGCCGATGTAGGTGGCGTCGTCCAGCGGATTGCCGATGGTCAGCGCACGGGTGGCCTCGACGAACTTGTGGGTGAACGCCTCGACAATGCTTTCTTCGACGATCAGGCGCTTAGCGGCGGCGCAGACCTGGCCGGTGTTCTGGTAGCGGCCAATCACGGCGGCCTTCACGGCAGCATCGAGGTCGGCATCGGCCAGTACGATGAACGGATCGGAGCCGCCCAGCTCCAGCACGCACTTCTTAAGCGCCGCACCGGCCTGCGCGCCAATGGCCATGCCGGCGCGCACGCTACCGGTGAGGGTGATAGCGGCGATGCGCGGGTCGTTGATGGCGCGGGTGACGCCTTCGGGGGTGACATTGATCACCTCGAATACGCCTTCAGGCAGGCCGGCGCGCTTGAACAGGTCGGCCAGCAGGTAGGCGCTGCCCATTACGTTGGGCGCGTGTTTGAGCACATAGGTATTGCCCGCCAGCAGCGCCGGTACCGCGCCGCGCAGCACCTGCCAGACCGGGAAGTTCCATGGCATCACGGCGAGGATCGGGCCCAGCGGGCGGTATTCGATGCGGGCTTTTTCGATCTGGGTCGGCTCCGGCGCCAGCATGGCCGGACCGTGCTCGGCGTACCACTGGCACAGGCCGACACATTTGCTGACTTCGCCACGTGCCTGGCTGATCGGCTTGCCGATCTCGCGGGCGATCATCTGGGCGAAGACTTCGGCGTTGGCCTGCAGGGCCCGCCCGAGCTCGACCAGGTACTCGCTGCGCTGACCCAGCGACACGTTGCGCCACTGGTTGTAGCCGGCCTTGGCGCGTTGCAGCGCCGCGTCAAGTGCGGCGTCGGTGTCGAAGGCGTAGTGGCCGATCCGTTCGCCGCTATAGGGGTCGACGGAGATGGCGTGGGTCAGGCTGCTGATCTCGCTCATGGCAGGACTCTCGTTGTTTTGATCGGATGAGCCCAGACTAGGGGTGGCGCGCTTTAATGAAAACTGAATAATAATGAGCGAAACATTCACGTTTGGAGAATGATCGTGGACCTGGTGCAACTCGAGATGTTCAAGGCCGTGGCCGAGCACGGCAGCATCAGCGCCGCCGCCCAGCAGATCCATCGGGTACCGTCGAACCTGACCACCCGCATCAAGCAGTTGGAGGAAGACCTGGGCGTCGAGCTGTTCATTCGCGAGAAAAGCCGCCTGCGCCTGTCGCCGGCCGGCTGGAACTTCCTTGAATACACCCGGCGCATCCTCGACCTGGTGCACGAGGCGCGGTTGACCGTGGCGGGCGAGGATCCCCAGGGCACCTTCGCCCTGGGTTCGCTGGAGAGCACCGCGGCGGTGCGCATCCCGGCCTTGCTGGCGGCGTACAACCAGCGCTACCCCAAGGTCGACCTGGACCTGTCCACCGGCCCGTCGGGGACCATGCTCGAAGGCGTGCTGTCCGGACGCCTGGTGGCGGCCTTCGTCGATGGCCCGGTGCTGCACCCGACGCTCGAGGGCATGCCGGTGTTCGAGGAAGAGATGATGGTCATCGCGCCGCTGAACCACCCGCCGGTCAGCCGCGCCCGTGATGTCAACGGGTCGAGCATCTACGCGTTCCGCGCCAACTGCTCGTACCGCCACCATTTCGAGAGCTGGTTCGTCCACGACCAGGCGGTGCCGGGCAAGATCCACGAAATGGAGTCGTACCACGGCATGCTCGCCTGCGTCAGTGCCGGCGCGGGTCTGGCGATGATGCCGCGCAGCATGCTTGACAGCATGCCGGGGTGCAGCACGGTTAGCGCCTGGCCGATGGCCGAGGACTTCCGCTACCTGAAGACCTGGCTGGTGTGGCGGCGGGGCACGGTGTCGCGCAGTTTGAGCATGTTCATCAAGCTGCTCGAAGAGCGTCGTGAGCTGCCCGCGCCCTGATGGACTAACGGTGCGCGGCGATGCGAATCCCTGCCTCGGAAGCAACCCCAGAAGCAGAACGGCATCCGCTACCTACAAGGCGGTATTGGCCAGGACGAGGCCAATGCCCTGCGCCGCACGCCCGGCTATGACCTGCATATCACCCTCTCGACGGGAGCGGACGGCAAGTTCCAGAGCGGTGCTGCGCTGGATATCCAGTCGGCCCAGGGGCAATCGGTGCTGGCGCTACAGGACGTGGGGCCGCTGATCTTCGTGCAGTTGCCTGCGGGGCACTACCGGGTGATCGGCAATGCCGATGGCCGGACCGTGCAGCAGCAGGTGACGGTGGACGGCAAGGCGCCGGCGCGGGTTGATCTGAACTGGCGCTGAAAGCTAGCCCTTTCAAGGTGTTTTGGGCGCTAGGCGATTGACCGAGTGAGGGCTACCACGTATCCGCCGTCAGGCTTGCACCGCCTATCAGATCGAGCGCCGCGCGGGCGGCGCTCGATCTGATAGGCGCAGGAGGCTTCGCGGCGAACAAGAAGAGGCAAAATACGAATGAACCCTTGAATGGAACGCAGTGTCCTTAGCCAATAGTGGCAAATTACTTTCCACTTTCTGTTCATTCGGACAATAATCGAAGAAGTATTACCACTTGTAACCCGGTTGGATGTGCCGGGTCGCCGGTGCATAACGAGGGGCGCAGCCCCCACTTGCCCGCAGGTACGCGCAACATCGCGGGCCTGCCCGTGAAGACCATCAGGAGAAGTCATTTAATGAAGACCCATCTCGCCACAGCGTTGGTTGTCGCCGTATTGGCATGCGCTGGCGCCAATCTGGCCCAGGCCGCCCAAGTATCCGGTGCCGTGGGCGCCACTAGCCAGGGTGACATGACCTACCGTATCGGGTTGTCGTTCGACTGGGATAAGAAATGGCTGGAAAGCAGCACTGGTCACCTGACCGGTTACTGGGACGCGGCCTACACCTACTGGGAAGGCGGGGAGGCCAGCGGCGCCCACTCGCTGTCGTTCAGCCCGGTGTTCGTCTATGAATTCAGTGGCTTTACCTATACCCCGTTCATCGAGGCCGGTATCGGTCTGGCGGCATTCTCCAAGACCGACGTGGGGGACCAGCGCCTGGGGTCGTCGGTGAACTTCGAGGACCGGATCGGTTTCGGCCTGAAGCTGCCGGCGGAGCAGAAGATCGGCATTCGCGCCATGCATTATTCCAACGCCGGGTTGAAGCAGCCTAACGATGGGATCGAGTCGTACTCGCTGTTCTACAGCAAAGCCTTCTGAACCGGGCAAGCCCGCTCCTGCCGCGAGGGAGCGGGCTTTAGTCGTTAACGCACGGCCTTGATCGCCAGCACATTGCACAGCGGGTGCTCCAGCACATGCGCCGTGGTGCCGCCGAGAAATGCCTGCAAGGCATCGTGCCGATGGTTGCCCATGACGATCACATCCACCCGGTGGTCGGCGATGTACTGGGTGATCGCCTTGACCGCCGGTCCTTCGAGGAAGTGGCGGCGCTCCAGGTCGATCTGGTAGTGGTCGCCCAGGCGGTTGAACGCCGTGCGCTGGGCCGTGCGCACGCTGGTGTCGAAACCTGGCATGGTCACGGTCCCGGCGCCGAAATCGGCGATATGGGTCCTGGCCGCATCGCATACGTGCAACAGGTGCAGCTCGGCGTCGCACTGCAGGGCCAGGGCGTGGGCGCTACGGATCACCTGGTCGTCCAGGTGTTCGCCAGTGCCATGGCTGTTGAGGTCGACCGCCGCGGCGATCTGTCGGGGCAGGGGCAAGCGGATATCGCTGACCAGGTGCACCGCCACCGGGCTGTCCTTGAGCAGTTGCCAGTCCAGCGGTGTCACCAGCAGGCGCTTGAGGATGGGTTCATGCTGCACGTCCTTGACCAGCAGGTCGCAGCCCAGGCGCTCGACCTGCTCCAGCAGGCTGCCCAACGGGTCGCGGGTCAACAGCAGTTCGGTGGAGACATCCAGGCCGGCATTGCGCAGTTGCTCGGCCTCGTCAGCCAGCCACTGGCGGTTGTCCTCGAGCAAGCGTTCGCGTTCGCGGCCGTCGCTCATCAGGCCGAAGGTGTCGACATCGTCGACGAAGACGTTGAGATCCAGCAGGGCCCCGCTGGATTCGGCCAGCGCCGCGGCGCGCTGCAGGGCAGGCGTATGGCGCATCTGCGGGCCGAGCATGACCAACAATCGCTTGAACTGGCTCATCTCACACCTCCACGTGTGGCAGCCCCCTGTTCAGTCTAGACCCGCCGCCGATGAAATCCCGTGGAGCGACGGCGGGTCGTCTTTCAGTGCGGCGCGCGTGGGATGGTCTTGAGCAGGTCTTCCGGGCTGATGTGCCCAACCACCTGGGCCACTGCGCTGCCCGGGGTCGGCAGGTCGATGATGTGGCTCTTCATCTTGCCGATCACATGCATCTCGCAGGGTTTGCAGTCGAACTTCAGGGTCAGCACCTCGTCACCCTGGATCAGCTGCATCGGCGCCACCTTGGTGCGTACGCCGGTCACGCCCTTGGCCTGCTTGGGGCACAGGTTGAAGGAGAAGCGCAGGCAGTGCTTGGTGATCATCACCGGCACTTCGCCGTGCTCTTCATGGGCCTCGTAGGCCGCGTCGATCAGCTGCACGCCGTGGCGGTGGTAGAAGTCGCGGGCCTTCTGGTTGTAGACGTTGGCCAGGAACGACAGGTGCGACTCCGGATACACCGGCGGTGGCGTGGTCTCGGCCTTGCGTCCGCCACGCGGGTGCGCCTTGACCCGGGCTTCGGTCAGCGCCTCGATGGCTTCGCGGCGCAGGGCCTTGAGCTGCGAGTTGGGGATGAAGTAAGCCTGCGGGGCATCGAGCTCGATGGCCGTGGCGTGGTACATCGTGGTCCCCAGCTGGCCGAGCAGGTCGTGCAGTTGGTCCAGGGCCTGCTGTGGCTTGTTGGCTGCACCGAACGGCCCGTCCAGGGCCACTTGCACACTGACACCCTCTTCACTGCTGAGGGTGAGCATCAGGCGCTGTTCGCGCAGTACCGCATGCCACTCGACACCCACCCGACGCTCGGCGGAGGTGCGCTGCAGCGCCTGCTGCCAGTTGTGGTCGAGGTTGCGCGACAGCGGGTGGTTGGGGCGTAGCTTGTACAGGCCCTCGGGCATCTCGTTGGGCTCGACACGGTAGCGGTAGCGCTTCTGGCCGTCTTCCTCGGATTCGCTCTTGAGTTCGGCGATGTTGGCGCGAAAGCCCACGACTTCACGCTTGACCAGCACATTGAGGCCGTCGCCGTTTGTCAGCGGCACATCGGTGGCCACCAGCAGGTCGCGTTTGCCGACTTTCTCCACCACGCCGACCGGCAGGCCGGTGAAGGTCGGCGAGTCGAAGGCGCCGATGTCGATCTTGCGATCACTGACGAAGTAGTCGGTGCTGCCGCGGTGGAAGGTCTTGTCCGGGTCCGGCACGAAGAAGTGTTCGGTACGCCCACTCGAGGCGCGGGCCAGCTCGGGGCGGTCCTCGAGGATGGCGTCGAGCTCCTTGCGGTAGTGGGCGGTGATGTTCTTCACGTAGGCCACGTCCTTGTAGCGGCCCTCGATCTTGAACGAGCGCACGCCGGCATCGACCAGGTCGCGCAGGTTGGCGGTCTGGTTGTTGTCCTTCATCGACAGCAGGTGCTTCTCGAAGGCCACCACGCGGCCCTGGTCGTCCTTGAGGGTATACGGCAGGCGGCAGGCCTGGGAGCAGTCGCCACGGTTGGCGCTGCGACCGGTCTGGGCGTGGGAGATGTTGCACTGGCCGGAGAAGGCCACGCACAGCGCGCCGTGGATGAAGAACTCGATGGCCGCGTCTGTCTCGGCGGCGATGGCGCGGATCTGCTGCAGGTTCAGCTCGCGGGCCAGCACCAGCTGGGAGAAACCGGCCTGGTCGAGGAACTTGGCCCGCTCCAGGGTGCGGATGTCGGTCTGGGTGCTGGCGTGCAGCTCGATCGGCGGGATATCCAGCTCCATCACCCCCAGGTCCTGCACGATCAGCGCATCGACACCGGCGTCGTACAGCTGATGGATCAGCTTGCGCGCAGGCTCCAGCTCGTTGTCGTGGAGGATGGTGTTGATGGTGGTAAATACGCGGGCATGGTAGCGCCGGGCGAACTCCACCAGTTCGGCGATATCACTGACCTCGTTGCAGGCGTTGTGGCGCGCGCCGAAGCTCGGGCCGCCGATGTAGATGGCGTCGGCGCCGTGCAGGATCGCTTCGCGGGCGATGCTCACGTCACGGGCAGGGCTGAGCAGTTCCAGGTGGTGCTTTGGAAGGGACATGTCGTTATAGGTTCGGGCTGTCACGGTAAGGCGGGCATTGTAACGGTGAATCGGGGCGGGGGCATCCATAACTGATGAACTTGCCCAAACGGTGGTAGTGGGCCTGGCATTTTTGTCAGTGATGCGTGCGGCGCGGTGGTGATAGCGTTGGGCCCAAAATCTTTCTGCGAAAGGTTATGCGATGACTTCCAACCGTTTGGCTGTGATCGACCAGCAGCGATCAGTGTTGGGGAGCTCCAGCCTGCCTAGGGCTTACACGCCGTATGGGGCGGTTTCTGATAAGCGTGGAGCAGTTTTGGCCTATTGCGGCCAGGCCCGTGACTCACTGACAGGCCATTACCACCTGGGCAATGGGCATCGGACCTTTAATCCTTTGCTGATGCGGTTTAACTCGCCCGATCGATTGAGTCCGTTTGCGGTGGGGGGCTTGAATGTCTACGCGTACTGCATGGGTGACCCTGTTAACCGGAACGATCCAACGGGGCGTGTCGCGACGTTGAACGTGGCGTTGTACACGGCTGGCGGGTATGCGTCAGGGAAGTTGCATGAGCACTTGCTGACCCTTTGGAACATGTTCAGTTACAACGTGGACAGAGCCAAGGCACTGACGCTAGATCCAGCAGCGGCCAGGGATCTCCCGGCGCTTTCCAAAAGGGATGTAGGACAAGCTGTACTCGGCGCTGTGACCAGTACTGTTGCATTTGCTGTTGCGGCAGGCGGTACGTACAACGAGCTTCAGATGAGTGCCAAGGCTGTCGACATCATTCCAGCTGCCCCTGGCGTATCTGATCCAGTTGGGGAAATCGTTCTACCGGTGCTCAATCTTCTGACCGCTGGTGCCTCCAAAATGAGCGATGCCATGGCTGGGGACTTGAGTGGGAAGTATAAAGAACTTGCTCGCAAGGGGTCAGAGAAAGTCCAGGAGTTGAACGCCAGAGGGGCGTCTATAAGACAACCTGATGGTGCCTCACAAGGAAGACGAGCTAGTCGGACGAGCACCCTGACTACTAATTCGGTTTGAGGGGCACGCCGCCTGACAAGCAGATGCAGTTGGCAGGCGGCGTAGTGCAAGAAAAGTCGACTTGAGGCGATCAGCCCTTGGCCGCCATCGCCGTCACTTCCACACGCATCCCCTCGAACGCCAGCGCAGCCACGCCCACCGCCGCGCGCACCGGCCATGGCTTCTTGAAGAACCGCTGGTACACCTCGTTGAACGCCGCCCGGTCGGCCATGTCGGTCAGGTAGATGGTCAGGTGCAGTACCCGGTCCATCGAGCTGCCGGCGCGCTCCAGGGCGACCTTGAGCGCCTGCAGGGTGCATTCGCACTGGGTGGTGATATCGCCCAGCTCTAGGCTGCCGTCGGCCTGCACGGGGATCTGGGTGCTGACCAGGATGCCGTTGTACTCGGCAACGTCCGAGGAGATCGAGTCGGCGTCCGGGTCGGGGGTGTAGATAATGTCGGTGTTTGCCATGGGGGTTCGCCTTGCAACGGAAGGAAACCGCCAAGCCTACGCGAGCGGGTCGGGCTGGTCGAGGCGTGGCGGCCGGTCGCGGGTATTTGAAATGCGTGCCGCGGCCGGTCAGAATCGCGCCCCGACCCGGCCACTGGCGCCGGGCCCAGGTTGTCAGAAGAGGCTTGCGTTGAACGAACACACATTGTCCATGCGTCTGGAACGGGTGGCCGCCCATGTGCCGGCCGGGGCGCGCCTGGCCGATATCGGCTCGGACCATGGCTACCTGCCGGTGGCGCTGGCGCGCCGCGCTGCGATTGTCGCGGCGGTGGCCGGCGAGGTGGCGCTCACGCCCTACGAGGCTGCACGACGCACCGTGCGCGAGAACGGCCTGGAGGATCGCATCACCGTGCGTCATGCCAACGGCCTTGCGGCCATCGAACCGGGTGACGGCATCACCGCGATCACCCTCTGCGGCATGGGCGGCGAGACCATTCGCGATATTCTCGAGGCCGGCAAACAGCACTTGGGCGGGCACGAGCGCCTGGTCCTGCAACCCAACGGCGGCGAGCCGGCGTTGCGCCAGTGGCTGATGGACAACGACTACCGGATCGTCGGTGAGGAAGTGCTGCGGGAAAACCGTTTCGACTACGAGATCATCGTCGCCGAACGTGCCGACGCGGTCACCTACACGGCTGAGGAGCTGTATTTTGGTCCGCTGCTGATGCAGGCGCGTAGCCCGGCCTTCCTGTTCAAATGGCAGCGTATGCTGCGTCAGAAGCAACAGACCCTGGCCAACTTCGCCCGGGCACGTCAACCGGTGCCCGAGGACAAGCTGCGGGAGATGACCCGCCAGGCACGCTGGATCAGCGACCTGCTGGCTTGAGGCCTCTTACTTGGGGTTGACCACGCTGGCTGGCACCTTAAGCACCAGCACACCCCCAAGCACGATGGCCACGGCCAGTACCTGCAGGGCCAGGCCCGGGTTGGCGGTGCTGTCGCGCATCCAGCCGATCAGGTAGGGCGCGGCGAACGATGCGATGCTGCCGAACGAGCTGATCATGGCGATACCGGCGGCCTGGGCGCCACCTGCCAGGAACGCCGGCGGCAGTTGCCAGAACATCGGCAGGGCGGCGCTGGCGCCCATGCCGGCAACCACCAGCCCGGTCATCACCAGCAAGGCATTGCCCGGTGCCGAGCCGGCCAGGGCGATACCGGCGGCGGCCATCAGCAGCGGCGCGCACAGGTGCCAGCGGCGTTCGCGCCGGCGGTCCGAGGAGCGCCCGCAACCGAGCATGAACAGGCACCCGGCCAGGTAGGGGATGGCGCTGAGCAGGCCGACCTGGCCGTCGCTGCCGATGCCGGCGCCGTGGATCAAGCTGGGCATCCAGAAGGCCAGGGTGTTGACCGCCAACATCACCGCGAAATACACCGTCACCAGCAACCAGACCTGCGCGTTGCCGAACAGGCCGCGCAGCGAGCTGATGGGTTTGTGCCGCTCCTCGCCGGTCATTTCTTCGCGTAATGCGCGCTTTTGCCCGGCATCGAGCCAAGCGACCTGCTCGAAGCTGTCCGGCAGGCACTTGAGCACCACCAGTCCGAGCAGCACCACCGGCAGGCCCTCGATCAGGAACATCCATTGCCAGCCGCGCAGGCCGCCCTGGTCGTGAAAGGCCTGGAGGATACCGCCGGACAACGGCCCCCCGACCACCCCGGCGAGGGGCACGGCAATGGCGAACAACGCGGTGACTTGCGCGCGCCGCCGCGCAGGGTACCAGCGGTTGAGCACCACGAGGATGCCAGGGAAAAAGCCCGCTTCGGCCACCCCCAGCAGAAACCGCAAGGTATAGAAGCCGGCAGCGTCCTGCACCCACATCATGCCGGTGGACAACAGGCCCCAGACCACCATCAGGGTGGCGATCCAGCGCCGCGGCCCGATTCGCTCCAGGGCCAGGTTGCTGGGCACGCCGAACAGCGCGTAGGCGATGAAGAACAGGCCGGCGCCCAGGCCGTAGACCGTGTCGGAAAAGCCCAGGTCGGCGCTCATCTGCATCTTGGCGAAGCCGATATTGATGCGATCCAGATGGGCGAACAGGTAGCACACCAGCAGCAGCGGCATCAGCCGCCAGGTGATGCGGGCATGGGTGGCGTCGCAGGCGCGCACGGGCGTGGCCGTGGAGGTATCGATCGTATTCATGGTCCGGGACGTTCTTGTTGTTGTCCCGGCAGATCATGCGGCGGTGTCGCGGGCGGGCAAATGCACTTTCAGCAAGATGGCTGGTATTTTTCCCTGGGCTTAGAGCTGCGAGCAGTTGCCCATCTGCCGGTAGTCGACTTCGCGGGTCTGGCCCTGGTGGTCGACGTAGACCATGTGCGCGGTGCCCACCTGGCAGTCGGCGTCGTTGCTGGCCGGGGTGATCGAGATGACTTTGGCGATGTCCAGCGGCATGCCGTATTCGTAGGTGCTGGCGGTGGTGTCGGCCAATGCGCCAAACGAGGCGAGGGTGGCGCTCAGGGCGAGCAGGGCGATGGAACGGTTCATGACAGGCTCCTCATTCAGTGCGGATAACCTAATGATCCATTCATTTGTGTTTCACAATAAATGGGCTATCCCGTGATAGATTGTTGCCTTTCATGTATGAATGAGGGTGTCGGCCCATGGACATGCTGCATGCGATGCGAACCTTCGCCCGGGTAGTTGAATGCGGCAGCTTCGCCGCGGCGGCCCAGGCCCTGGACATTTCGGCGGCGCAGGTGTCGCGGATCGTCGCGGAGCTTGAGAATCAGCTGCAGACCCGCCTGCTGCACCGCACCACCCGGCGCTTGCGCATGAGCGAGGCGGGGGAGCGGTTTCTGGAGCGTACCCGACAGATCATGCTGCTCACCGAGGAGGCGGTGGACGAGGCCCGTGGCGCCCACCTCACGCCTCGCGGCCACTTGCGTTTTCATTGCACCCATGGCCTGGGCTTGCTGATGATGCCGCTGGTGGCGCGCTACAACGCCACTTGCCCGGAAGTGGTGATGGAACTGACGCTGTCGCAGCGCAACCCCGACCCGCTGGCCGAGGGGCATGATGTGGTGATCACCATCGGACAGGGGCTGCCGGATTCGCAACTGATCGCCATCCCGCTGGGCAGCATCCACAGCATTCTCTGCGCCTCCCCCGAGTACCTGGCCCGCCACGGCGTGCCCGAGCGGCCTGAGGACCTGCATGAGCATGTCTGCCTGCGCACGGTCGACCCGCTGTTCGAGGAGGACTGGTCGTTCGAGGGGCATTCCGACAGCTGTGTGATCGTGCCCCAGGACACCTTCCTCACCAACGTCGCCGACGCCATGCTCAAGGCCACCGAGCTGGGCATGGGGGTGGGTCTGTTGCCTTACTATTCGGCCAGCCAGGCCATGGAGGAGGGGCGCCTGTGCCGGTTGCTGGCGCCGCATCGGCTGCGCCAACGGGAGATCTACGCGATCTACCCGTCGCGGCATTTTCTGGACGCCAAGGTGCGCACCTGGCTGGATTTTCTCAAGGAACAACTGCCGCTGCTGTTTGCCGAGCATCAGCGAGTGGCGGATGAGCCCCGCTACTGGCGTTGACAGACAGTCGGGTCAACGGCTGTCCTGATCCTCGGCGCTGCCGCCCGACGCTCCAGCCCCGGAGCCTGTGGCTTCACCGGTGCTGTTGGAGCCACCGGCAGCGCCGTCGGCAGCATCGGAATCGGTGCCGGTGTCACTGCTGTCGTTGTCCTTGCTGCCACCGGGGCTGTTGACGCTACTGCCGTCACCGGCAGTCTTGCCCTGGTCGGTTGAGCGTTCGGTGTGGCTGCCGCCACCGTTCATGTCGGTTGCCGCAAGGCTCAGGGTGGCGCCGCTACCAAGCAGCAGAGCCAGCAACAAGGCGAGGGGACGTGGATTGGCCATGATGAATCTCCTGTCGGATGACGTGTCATGGTTGGGCCGCCACAGCCGCGCCAAGGTGCCCGTCAAGCGACGGGCGGTCCTTGGTATGAGCGGTCAGTGCGCCTCGGGACGCGGCGCCTGCTGGCCATGCGTGGTGTCCATCGCCTCCAGCGTCGGGTGCTCCTGGGCCGCGTGCATCAGGTCCTCGGTCACCCGCAGCTCCGCGCCGGTCGGCGAGAAGGTCGCGGTCGGCGCGAAGGGCGCCGGGTGCTCCGGTGCCGGGCGCTTGCCACGGCGCCAGAGGAAGAAACCGACCATTGTCAGGTTGATGGCAGCAAAGGCCCAGAACAAACCGGCCTCGCCGTAGGCGGTCATCATCGGTGAAATGGCCAGCGGCGCCATGGCCGAGCCCAGCGAGTTGATCAACAGCAGCCCCTGGATCATCGGCACCAGCGCGTCGGCCGGGGCACGGTCGGCGGCGCTGCTGACGGCCACTGGATACAGCGCGAACACACCGCCG
Organism: Pseudomonas sp. DrBHI1; assembly: GCF_002205115.1. Lineage (NCBI taxonomy): Bacteria > Pseudomonadati > Pseudomonadota > Gammaproteobacteria > Pseudomonadales > Pseudomonadaceae > Pseudomonas > Pseudomonas sp. DrBHI1. The sequence goes on along the minus strand of NZ_NIBE01000057.1, from coordinate 3,406 downwards.
CCGAGCAGGAACAGCAGTGCTGGCAGCAGCACGGTGTCGGCCGGCAGCAGCACGATCAGCACCGACAGCACGGTGCACAGGGCGGCCAGGGCGATCAGCACGTCCTGGCGGTCCTTGCGATCCGACCAGCGCCCGACCGGGTACTGCAGCAGCATGGCGCCAAGGATCACCCAGGCCATCATGTCGCCGACCTTGCCCACATCCAGGCCGATGCGTTGCAGGTACAGCGGCAGCAGGGCGTAGATCCCGGCGATGGCGACCCCCGAGCCGAAGCAGCCGACCAGCCCGGTCGGCGCCACACCCAGCAATTGCCGTGGCTTGAGCGGCTCCACCTGGTCCAGCAGCGGCGATACCCGTGGCAGGATCACGATCGGCAGCACCGACAGCGTGGCGAGCATGCCGGCAACCATGAACGGCGCGGTCTCGCCCCAGCCGGTGACTTCGCCCAGGCCAGCCTGGGCGATAACCCCGGCGCCATAGAAGGCGATCATGTACAGCGCCAGGAGGCGCCCACGGATCTTGGCGTCGCCGGCCAGCAGCAGCCAGCTCTCGATCACCAGGAACACCCCGACCGCGGCCCAGCCGTTGATCAGGCGCAGGGCGAACCACCAGGTGGTGTCGTAGAACAGGCCCTGCAGCAGGATGGTCGCGCCGATCAGGGCGGCGAAGCTGCTGTAGGCGCGGATGTGGCCGATGCGCAGGATCAGGCGGTCGTTGAAGATCGCCCCCAGGGTCAGGCCGATAAAGTAGGCCGAGGAGACTACGCCGATAGTGGTCGCCGATTCGCCGGCGGCGCCCAGGCGCAGGGTGGTCAGGGAAGACAGCACGCCATTGCCCAGGGCAATGATGAACAGGCCGAGCAGGGGTGCCAGCGCCATCGCCAGCAAACGCACAGACATAGTTACCTCAAGGTTGAAAAGAGCTCAGATGCGCCTTTTCGGCTGCACGGGCCGGGTCGTGGCGCGGTGCAGTGCGACCTGGGCGGGCTGCGACCTTGGCAAGATTCAACCGCAGACCTGATAGAGGCAGGCCAGGCGGGGGCGGTTGAGCCTGTTGCACATGCGCGATGTGATGAGGCGTGAACGCTGTCTTTGCGGGCGGTTGCCACCGGCTGGGGCGACGGGCGAAAAGGAGGCGGGATTTTAAGGCCTGTGCAGGATTTGCCAAGTAGGAAAAGGCTGCGACGAGTAGCCGCAGGTGCGTCAGCCCAGCCGCTTCGCCGTCAACAGCAGGGATTGCGGTACCTGGCTCTGCGGATGCTGCGGTTCCTGCAACGCCAGCAGGTCGAACCCGGCCAGTTCCAGCGCTTTGAGCCAGCTGCCCAAGGTGCGGAAGTACCAGGGCATGGGGCGCCAGTCACCGGCAAAACCGGCGAACGACTCCTCGCGCCAGCCATCCTGGTAGTGGCCGGCGGCGGCCGTCCACGGGTGCAGGGTCTGGATCAGCAGCGTGCCGCCGGGCAGCAGCAAGGCCCGTATGGCGCAGAGCAGGGGGATGATGTCCTGTTGCAGGAGGGCGAAATTGGCGCACACCAGGTCATAGCCGTGGCCGATGTCCACCGTGCCTTCGGCCAGTTGCCGGTAGCTGGCCAGGTGAACCTGCGGTGAGCCCGCCGAGTGCGCGGCGGCAACCAGCGTCCCATCGCCATCCACACCGACCGCGTCGATGCCTCTCGCCGCCAGGGCCCGCAGCAACCAGCCCTCGCCGCAGCCGAGGTCGAGCACCCGGGCAGGCTGACGTGCGAGCACGGCGAGCAGTATCGCCTGGTCGGTGACCTCGCGGCGGGAGGCGATGGTGCCGGAGCGTACGGCCTCGATCCAGGCCTGGGCGTTGTGCCGCCAGCTGTCCAGCAGGGGATCGGTGGTGGTGGGCATGGTCAGGTTCGATGAAGGTGGGTGGCTTCAGCATAGGACAGCCTTGTATCCGAGGCCCTTTGCTCTGCACACTGGCGCACCTGCGAAGGAGCATGGCATGGCACTTGCGAAAGCGGATTTCACCACGCGCCTGCTGGTCGATGCCGGTATCGGCCCTGGCATGCGCGTGCTCGACGTTGGATGCGGCAGCGGCGATGTGAGCTGGCTGCTGGCTCACCTGGTGGACGGAGATGGAGCGGTGGTCGGCGTTGACCAGGCGGTGGGCGCCCTGGAAATCGCACGCCAGCGCGAGACACCCAAGGGCGCGGCGGTACCTGAGTTCGTGCAGGCTGACCTGCAGGCACTGCCCGAGTCCCTGGGGTTGTTCGACGCCATCGTCGGGCGTCGGGTGCTGATGTACCAGGCGGAGCCGGTCAAGGCCCTGCGCCTGTTGGCCCGGCACCTGCTGCCCGGTGGTCTGATGGTGTTCCAGGAGCATGACGGCAGTCTCACCCCGGCCAGCCTGGAGCCCTTCCCGTTGCATCACAAGGCCCAGCAATGGCTGCAACGGATGCTGGCCCACGAGGGGGCGGACCTGCATATCGGTTTCAACCTGCATCGGCTGTTCAGCGAGGCGGGGCTGGCGGTCGAGGACCTGCGCGCCGAGTGCCTGGTGCAGACACCCGACAGTGCCTACCCCTTGGCCGATATCGTTCGCGCCTGCCTGCCGCGGATCATCGCCCATGGCGTGGCTACGGCCAGGCAGGTCGGGATCGATACGCTGCACGCGCGACTGGAGGCCGAGCGACTTCAGTCGCGGGGCATCTACATAGGCGACCTGGCCTTTGGCATCTGTGCGCGCAAGCGCTGAACAATGTGTTTATTTGATCAAGGAGATATCGGATGGCGCAGTACACCGCACAAGTGACCTGGAACCGTGACGGGCAGGATTTTCTCGGTAACCGCTACAGCCGGCGGCATGTATGGCGTTTCGATGGTGGGGTGGAAGTGCCGGGCTCTTCCTCGCCCCATGTGGTGCCGTTGCCGATGTCGGATGCCTTGGCGGTGGATCCTGAGGAGGCGTTTGTCGCGGCGTTGTCGAGTTGCCACATGCTGTGGTTCCTGTCCCTGGCGGCCAAGCGGCGGTTTTGTGTCGAGCGGTATGTTGATGATGCCTTGGGGGTGATGGGGGTCGACGAGGCAGGGCGCATGGCCATGACCGTGGTGACCTTGCGGCCGGTGGTCGAATTTTCCGGGGAGCGGCGGCCTGGGGTTGATGAGTTGGAGCGGTTGCATCATATGGCGCATGAGGCGTGTTTTATTGCCAACTCGGTGAAGACTGAGGTTCGGTGTGAGCCGGTGGTTTCTGGGTGAGATATTGATTGTTGATTGTTGATTGTTGATTGTTGATTGTTGATTGTTGATTGTTGATTGTTGATTGTTGATTGTTGATTGTTTAGAAAGTTGTATGCGCATTCATTTGCGATGTCGACGCTTAATCACCTTTCCGCCCTTACGGCGGGTTACTTAATGAGATGGTCACCCCGGCACCC
>NZ_NIBE01000056.1:0-9351 GCF_002205115.1 Pseudomonas sp. DrBHI1 | reverse complement strand
CCTCCCGCCCCACCACGGCCCACGCCCATTTTGGCACCTGCCACGACGCCCATCCACCGATGTTCTCGGTGCATGCTGGTATTGATGGCGAGGATGCGCTGGTGTGCGCGGTAGCGGCCTTGCAGGCGGCCTACGAAACCAATGCCATGGCCCTGGAGAAAGCCAGCGAACCACTGCGCAGCCTGCTGGTGGCGACGGAGAACTCCCTGGAAAAAGGGCTGGCCTTGGCGTCGGCGGTGCTGGACGGGATAGAGCGAGGATAGTCGATGGCAGCGAGGGCCCCCTGTGCGGCCCGACCCTGCACCTGCCCGTCAGTGATCGAGCATCTTGTGATAGGTCACGAAATCCTGCTCGGCTACATACCCCAGCGATTCATACAGCGCCTGGGCGGCGAGGTTGGTCCGGGCGGTGTCCAGGCTCAACCGCTGCGCGCCCTCGGCCTGGAAAATATCGGTCAGTTGCTGCATCAGGAAGCGGGCATGGCCGCCCCTGCGGGCGTGCGGAGCAACGAACAGGTCATACAGCCAGTAGAAGCGCTTCATCGCCAGCGAGCAGGTCGCCGGGTACAGCTGGGCAAAGGCGATGGCCTGGCCGTCGGTGTCCAGCAGCAGGTAGATGCGCGAGTTGCCGGTCTCCAGGTTGGTCTTGAGGAATGCGCGGGAAGCGGGGAGGTCATCCGCTTCCTGGTAGAACATCCGGTACTGGTTGAAGAGGTCCGCGGCGGCGTCCAGGTGGTGCAGATCACAGGCAATGACGTTCATGTCGGGGCTCGCTATCAGGCTGTCCAGCGCCCTTGCTATGTGGGGCGATCCTGCAGGATTTCATGAAACACATCCGGCCGTACAGATGCGATATGCAGTAGCGTATGTGCAGCTCCCGAAGGCGTGCGCCGGCGTGGTTCCCCATTCTTGCAATGTACGTACGCAGACGCCGAGCAGCTCGGCGAACTTCAGCTGGGACAAACCGGTCTTGCTCCGGGACTCTGCGGCTTCGGTCACGAGGGGTTGCCAGCCAATGCTGCGGCTTGCTGGCGTCCATTCAGGCCATTAGCATCCGCTTTCCTCACTCACGGCCCTGCGGCCGGCTCCAGGATCAAGGACGAATGTTGCCGTTGCTTTCCCGTTTCCTGCTGCACGCATTGGCCTGTGTGGCGTTTCCCTTCCTCTTGAGCCAGGGCTTCGATTTCTATCGGCAGCATGTTGGCCCGCCCATGGCGCGAGGCGTCAGCGCCGGCTTGGCGACGATGATGGTGTTCTACGCCTTCGTGCTCTTCAACCTGCTGATGGTGGTCATTTCAAGGGCGGCAATCCGCTACGGCTTGGCGCTGTTGCTGGTGCTGTTGGTGCTGGCGTTCTTCAATACCTTGCACCCGTTGCGGGCGCTCGGCTTCGCGGTGTTATGCGGTGGTTTGTGCGCAGCGGCGATCAGCATGACGCCTGCGGTGACATCGCTGTTGAACAAGTGCCGCAAGTGAGGGCCCCAGCGCGCGGGATCAACAGACCAGCACGCGTCGCTCTTCGAGCCATCGTTCGAAGCAGGTGAAGGTCTCGACCGCAGCCTTTACCGTCCGGGCCTGGGCGGCAGGCTCCGGATCGGCGCCAGCCAGGCGACCGAGGAAGCTGCGCCAGCGTACGCCGGTCTGCGGGCCGTAGACGTCGAGAAACGCACCGCCGTTGTCGGCGTCGATCCCCAGGCGTTCAGCCATGGCCCGCTTGAGCACCTGGCCGCCCAGGGTGGAGCCTTCCAGTACATACATCACGCCGAGTGCGCTGGCTTCGTCGTCGATACGAGGCAGGGTGTGGCACAAGGGCAGCGATTCGACATCGATGGCCAGGGCGCCCAGGTCGCGTGACAAGGCGGGTGTCTTGTTGCGTTCGGTGCCCTGGTACTCGGCCAGCAAGGTATCCAGCGGCGCGTGGAAGCCATGGTAGGCCCCGAGCAGGCGCGCATAGGCCGCCCGGTCGAAACCTTCGCTGAAGAACGGCAGGCGCGCCTCCAGCCCTTCGTGGCAGGCGCGGGTACCCTCGCGCAAGGCAAGCAACAGCGGGCTGACGGTAGCGGACATGGCGCAGGCTCTGAACAGGACGCCACCGATACTGCCAGATCCCATGGCGCAATCACCACTGCCGATTTTCCGCACCTGGCATTTGATCTGTGGAATCATTGCGCCGCCTCTGGAGTGGGGCTTTCACGGCTAAGACAGGAATGCAGCACGATGCGCGCTACAACAAGGAACTGGCTGGCCCTGGGGCTGGCGTTGCTACCGGGCCTGGTCGGCGCGGCGGAGCCAGAGCCGGTACCGGTGTACCGGGAGATCAAGGACTGGGTGGTGGGCTGCGACAACACGCGTTTCTGCACCGCGGTGCTGGCCGATCATCCGGAGAAGATGCGGGTGGGCATGCTGGTGCAGCGCGAGGCGGGCGCCTGGGGCAACCTGCACCTGACCCTGGTGGGCAGCACCGATTGGTCGGGCGAACCCCTGCTCGACGGCCAACTGCTGGTCGCCCCCTGGCGCATGACCCGCGGCGTCGAGACCACCCTGGAACTGGAGGGCGCCGATGCCTACGCCGTGTTGCAGCAATTGCGTAACGGCCAGCGCCTGGTGGACGACACCCGGCCAGGGGAGCGCGTGAGTTCGCTGCAGGGCCTGAGCGCCGTCTTGCTGCTGATGGATGCGGTGCAGGGCCGCGTCGGTCACTACAGCGCGCTGATGCGACCCGGTGACAGCGTCGCCGACACCCAGCTGCCCATCCCGGCCAAGCCCAAGGGGCCGGCCTTTGTGGCAGCAACGCCGCTTAGCGAGCAGGAACTGGCGGGCATCAACCCGGTAGTGATGGCCAAGGCGGCCGCCGAAGACCAGTTGAAGAACGAATACGATGTCGCTCCCAAGCTTGAGCTGCACGCCCTGGACGGCCAGCACGCCCTGGCGTTGCTCAGCTACAACTGCAACGACTTCCATTGCCTCTACGCGTTGTACAAGGTGTCGCGTAAGGCGCCTTACACCCTTGGGCCGCTTGAGTTCGAGGCACCGTCCAGCCCGGTGCTGATCAGCCGGATGCGCGATGCCATCGAGTTCTACCCCAAAAAAGGCGAGCTCCACAGCTATGCCAAGGACGACTATCCCGGCAGTTGCGGGGTCGAGGAAAGCTGGCGCTACGACGGCATGCGCATGCGCCTGGTCAGGTTGGCGCGGATGGACCGGTGCGCCGAAGTGGGCACTGACAGTTGGCCGGTACTATGGCGCAGCGAAGGCTGAAAGCGTGAAAGGGACGTCCGGGGCAACACCATGCAATGGATGAAACACTACCGTGCGGCACTGCTGCTGGCGCTCATGGCGCCACTGGCCGCGCAGGCTGAAAGCGCCCCCAGATCTGCGCATCAAGCTGATATTTCCGGGGCCGCTCTGCGGCCCTTTCCGACCGGTCCGACGCCTCGGCAAGGCCGCTCAGAAGGGCGCGAGGTGTGGTTCAGAACGCCAGCTTGTAGCCGATCAGCAGCAGCATGGTCGCCAGGCAAGGCCGCAGCACGCGGTCAGAGATGCGCCCGGTCAGGTGGCTGCCCAGGTAGATCCCCGGCAGCGAACCCAGCAGCAGGTAGCCCAGCAGTGACCAGTCCATGTTGCCCATGCCGGCATGACCGAGGCCAGCCACCAGGGTCAATGGCACGGCGTGGGCGATCTCGGTGCCGACCAGACGGCGGGTGACCAGGAACGGGTACAGCAGGAACAGCGCCACGGTCCCCAGCGCGCCGGCACCGATGGAGGTCAGGGTGACCATCACGCCCAGCACCACACCGGTGATCACGGTGAGGATGTTCAGGGTGCGGTCGCTGAGGTGGTAGTGATCGCCGGCATGCTTGCTGGCGAACGCCTGCAGGCGCGATTTGAACAGGATCGCCAGGGCGGTGAGGATCAGCACCACCGCCAGGCCTTGCTTGATGATGGCGTTCAGCGCCGAGGTATCGGTGTGCAGGGTGCTGAGGAACCACAGGGTGAGGGCGGCGGCGGGCACGCTGCCCAGGCTCAGCCAGCCGGTGATCTTCCAGTCGATGTTCTTGTTGCGGCCATGCACCCAGACGCCACTGGCCTTGGTGATGGCGGCATAGAGCAGGTCGGTGCCCACGGCGGTGGCCGGGTTGATGCCGAACCACAGCAGGATCGGGGTCATCAGCGAACCGCCGCCGACGCCGGTCATGCCGACGATGAAGCCCACAACCAGGCCCGCAATGGTGAAACCGAAAGAACCTACATCCATACGCTACTCGACTGCCCAGCTTGCCCGTGATCGGATGCTTGCCAGCATATAGATTTTTTTATAGCCAAATAGACTTGTTCGTTATTAGGTTATAACCGCTGGCCTGTTCAAGATGTGCGACGGGCGTGCTGCAATCTCGATGAGTTCGCGCGCTGTCCGGCGGCACGTTCCAACCAACCCTGAAAGGAGTGTTCCATGAGCAATGACATCCAGCGTTTTCCCAGCAGCCTGCCGTTTCCATTTTCACGTGCGGTGAAGGCTGGAGGGTTCCTGTTCCTCTCCGGGCAGATTCCGATGAATGCGGCCGGCGAGGTGGTCAAGGGCGATATTCAGGAACAGACCCGCGCGGCCTGCGAGCGGATCGGCGAGAGCCTGGCGGCCTGCGGGGCGCGCTTCGACCAGGTGGTGAAGTGCACCGTATGGCTGTCGGACATGAGTCATTTCGCGGGTTTCAACGAGGTGTACAAGACGTTCTTCGGCGCGGCGTTGCCGGTGCGCTCCACGGTGGCCTCGGCGTTGGCCCTGGGCGTGGATGTGGAGATCGAGGTGCAGGCCTTCGTCGGGCAGGAATGACAGCGGCACCGTCCTAGGCGGTCAGGACGATGGGCTGATGCGGCGGGGCAGGGGAGATTGAGGTGGCCTGAGCGGCCGGCTCGCCGACAAGCCGGCTCCTGCAGTAGGAGCCGGCTTGTCGGCGAAGAGCACGCCTTAGATACGGAAGCTGCCGACCAGTTGCTTCAGGCGCCCGGCCTGCTGGCTCAGGGCGTCGCAGTGGCGCAGGGTTTCGTTGAGGTTCTCCACCCCTTGCTGGTTCAGCGCGTTGATCTGGGTGATGTCCAGGTTCAGGCTCTCGACCACGGCGGTCTGCTCTTCGGTGGCGGTGGCCACCGACTGGTTCATGCCGTCGATCTCGCCGATGCGCTGGGTGACGCTGGCCAGGCGCTCACCGGCCTCGTTGGCCACCTGCACGGTCTCTTCGCTGGAGACCTGACTGGTGTTCATGGTGTGCACCGCCTCGCGCGAGCCGACCTGCAGGCTGGTGATCATGCGGTGGATCTCTTCGGCCGACTCCTGGGTGCGGTGGGCCAGGTTGCGCACTTCGTCGGCGACCACGGCGAAGCCTCGGCCGGCCTCACCGGCACGGGCGGCCTCGATGGCGGCGTTGAGCGCCAGCAGGTTGGTCTGCTGGGAGATGCCCTTGATCACGTCGAGGATCTTGCCGATCTCGTCGGTGCTGGCGTTGAGGGTCTCGATCTGCTCGCAGGACTCGCTGATGCGCTCGGACAGGGCGGTCATGGCGCTGATGGCCTCTTCGACCACCTGGCGGCCACCGTTGGCCTGTTCGCTGGCGCCACTGGCGTGTTGCGAGGCATCGGCGGCGTTGCGGGCGATTTCCTGGGTGGCGGCGCCCAGTTCGTTGATGGCGGCAGCGACGCTGTTGGTGCGCATGCTCTGCTCTTCGGAGCCGGTGAGCGAGGCGTTGGAGGCGACCACGACCTTTTCCGACAGGTCATGCACCAGGCGGGTGGCCGAGGACACTTCGCTGATCGAGGCGTGGATACGCTCGACGAAACGGTTGAACGAGATGGCCAGCTCGCCGAACTCGTCCTTCTGCTCGACAGTCAGGCGGCGGGTCAGATCGCCTTCGCCTTCGGCGATGTCCTGCATGGCGCGGCCCATGGTGGTCAGCGGGCGCATCAGCACCGGGATCAGCAGGCCGAGCAGGCCGGCGATGACCGCCACGGCGATGAGCATGGCGATGATGGCCGAGGTGCGGAACTGGCTCAGCGGGGCGTAGGCTTTTTCCTTGTCGATGGACAGGCCGATGTACCACTGCGCCGACGGCAGGCCGTCGACCGGGGCGAAGGAGATGATGCGCTCCTTGCCGTCGAGGCTCACTTCCTGGATGCCGGTTTCCACGCGCAGCGGCGAGCCCGGGTAGATGTCCTTGAGGTTCTTCATCACCCGGTCCTTGTCCGGGCTGACGATCACCTGGCCATTGCGGTCGACCAGGAAGGCGTGGCCGATGCCGCCGAAGTCGACGGCGTTGATGATGTCGACCAGGGTGTTCAGGCTCAGGTCACCGCCGACCACACCGATCAGCTCGCCGCTACCCTTGGCCTTGACCGGCATGGCGATGGTCACCACCAGGCCACCTACCGCCGCCATGTAGGGTGGGGTCAGCATGGTCTGGTTGGCGGCCACGGCCTGGGTGTACCAGGGGCGCTGACGCGGGTCGTAGCCATCGGGCATCTTGGCGTCGGGGCGCTGGGTGAACAGGCCGGTGTTCTGGCCGAAATAGGTGAACTGGAAGTTGCTGGTGTACGACGGCTGGTCGACCAGGCCCGGCACGTTGCTGCCGGCACCCTGCTGGGCGATGTCCTGGGCCAGGTTCTCCAGTACCAGAATGCGGCCGCTCATCCAGTTCTGCACGCTGCTGGCGGTCTGCGCGCCGGCCTGGCGCACCGAGGACTCGATGTTCTGGCGGATGGTGTTGCGTTGCAGGTAGTCGTTGTAGAGGGTGAACAGCGCGAAGGCCAGTACGACGACGGCGCAGGCACTGAGCAGGATCTTGTGGCGGAATTTCAGGTTCATGTTTCGAGACCTTGAGCCAGTGAAAGGAGGGCGCCGCGTGCTTGTGGCACGGATGGCGGAGCCTGTTGCAACGCTATCGGCCGAGTCTGAAAAATGTTGAAAGACTAAATGTCGCAATGCTTGGCGCAATTGCCCTAACAGGGTGACAAATCATTTCGAAGCCAACAGGCTCACCAACATCCTGGCCGCCTGGCCGAGGGGTTGCTGCTTGAGCCAGAAGGCATTCACCGGCAGTTGCAGTTCGTTGCGGGTGTTGTGGAATTCCAGGCGCACCAGGCGCCCGGCGTCGATCAGCGGCGCGACCCGTGACAGGGGCAAATCGCCCCAGCCCAGCCCCGCCTCGACCATCTGCACGGCAAGGTCCAGGCTGTCGGTGCGCCAATGCGAGGTGCCGATCAGCGAGCGCGGGTCGGACAGTGGCAGGTCGCGGCTGCGTACCAGGATCTGTCGCAGGTTTACCAGGTCTTCAAGGTGACGGATGCGCCCTTCACGCAGGGCGGGGTGCTGCGGCGACAGCGTGGCCACCAGCGATTCGATGGCGATGTGCTGGAAGCTGCGCCGCGGATCCACCTGCAATCCGGCGAAGGCCAGGCACAGGCCGGCGCGGCCACTGTCGAGCAACTGCAGGGCCTCTTCCTGGGGCGCGGCGAGCAGTTCGATGTCCAGCAGCGGATAGCGCTCGCCAAGGCGAGTAATGGCTTCGAGCAACGGGCGCTGGTCGATGTCCGGGACCACGGCGATGGCCAGGCTGCTTTCGAGCCCACGCGACAGCTCCAGCGCGTGCACCTCCAGCAGCCCGAGCTGTTCGGCAATCAGTCGGGCATGGGGTTCCAGGGCCTGGGCCTGCGCGGTCGGGCGCGCCTCGCGCGAGCCGCGTTCGAACAACGGGTAACCAAGCTCCGCCTCGAGGTTGCCGATAGCCATGCTCACCGCCGAAGGCACGCGGCCGAGGGCCCGCGCGGCGGCGGAAAACGAGCCGCGGTCGAGCACGGCAAGGAACAGCAGGATGGTATCGCTGGAAAAGTTCATGGCAGTCTCCTTTCAGCAAATCTGAAGGCTACTTACTTTTCCTGTCAAATTTATTGATTCATCCTGCGCGCCTTCGTCATACCCGCAGCAAGGTAACTTCGTGCAAGGACTCAAACGCAAACTGGTCTACGTGACCTTCTATGAACTGATCGGCCTGTGCATGTCGACCCTGGGCCTAGCCTACCTGTCCGACACCCAGGCTTCGCACACCGGGCCCCTGGCGGTGATGATCACCACCATCGCCATGCTCTGGAACCTCATCTACAACACCTTGTTCGAGCGCTGGGAGAGCCGCCAGGCCAAGCGCGGCCGCAGCCTGGGCCGACGGGTGGCGCATGCCATCGGCTTCCAACTGACCCTGGTGGTGTACTTGATCCCGCTGATCGCCTGGTGGCTGGACATGACGCTGCTGGAGGCGTTGTTGGTGGACCTGGCGTTCATCATCCTGGTGCCGTGCTACACGTTCCTCTATAACTGGGCGTTCGACCGGATTTTCGGCTTGCCGACCTCGGCAATGGCGACGGCCTGAGCCTTTTGCAGGCGCGCGTCGACTTCGCTTCAGGGGGATCGGTAGCCGAGCAAACTGTCCTCCACCTGCCCCGACAGGTAGTACACCCCGGCCATGGCCCCGCTCTGGCGGTTCTCCATCAGCTCCTGCCATTCCTGGTTCAGCGCCACATTGAGGATCACCCGCAGTTGCTCGACCATCTGCGGCTGTTCGCGGTCATGGGTGATGATGCCGTAGCCAGTTGCCGCCACCGAGATCAACGCCCCCGCCGCCTTGCCCACCGCCGCCGCGATCGCGCTGGCGGCGCCGCGCGGGGCCAGGGTGGCGCCGAGTTTTTCGCTGGCCTGGGTGGCCACCGACGACAGCCCTGCCTCGGTCTGCCCGGGGGCCTTGGCGGCCTGCTGGTGCAGGTGCTGGCGCAGGGATTGCCAGGCCGGTTGCTGGTCCAGCGACTTGGCCCGCAGCAGTTGATAGAGCGACGCGTTGCGTGCGTCCGGCGGCCCCAGGGCGATGATCGGGATGCGATTCAGGCGCTGGCTGAACTGCTCGGGCGGCGCGTTGTAGCGCTGGATGATCGCCGGCAGCTGCTGGCCGAGCAGTTGCAGGTACAGCTCGCTGGCGCGGTCGCGGATGCCCTCGGGGTTGATCTGCTCGGCCACCGGGTCGATCACCCGTTCGCGGTATTGCGCTTGTAGGTACAGGCCCAGGCGCTTCTCTGGCGGCTCGTTGCCGTTGCCGCTGTTCATCGTGTATCAGGCCACCTTGAGCGTGAGCCATTGCTGGGTCCAGTAGCCGGTGAACCAGGGGATGAAATCGTTCTCGGTACGCTGCTGTACCTGCTCCTTCCACACACGCATGGAGCGCCGGGCGTAGTCGTTGGCCGAGTCCGCTGCGGCGACCGAAGCTTCGATGATGTCCTGGTCGATGCGTTGCCAGGCGGCGGGGGGCAGATTCTGCGGGGGTGGC
>NZ_NIBE01000005.1:0-10677 GCF_002205115.1 Pseudomonas sp. DrBHI1 | reverse complement strand
TCTTCGGGGTAACGCTGACGACTCATGGCACCTCCTATTTGGGCCTCATTATGAGGCTTGGAGGTGTCTACGAAACCAGGGGCGATTCACCGTCACTGCTTGCGAATGCCTACGATCGTCGCTGTGCCCCCATTCATTCGGAAATCGAAGCTGACCTTGTCGCCTACCTTGAGTCCCTTGAGTTGCTGCTCGGTAGCGCTGAAGCCCATGGTCATTGCCGGCCATTTCAGGGCTGATACTGGTCCATGCGCCAAGGTAACTTTACCTGGTTCCAAAGCTTTGATGGTTCCCTCAGCCGATGCAGTCGGAGCCGCCTGGCTGCCTTGGGTCTCGTTGCCTTCCATGGGCATATTCTTCATATCCGTGCCATACATGTCTTGGGCCTGCACCGCCGCCGCAACGGCGAACACCAGGCCAGCGCTGATCAGTAGCTTCTTCATCGGGTTACTCCTGTTTGGGGGTTATCGTGTACAGCGAGTCCGCGGCGCCTGACGAGCCAGTAAGCCGCAGGGATTACAAATAGTGAGAGCAAAGGCGCGGTGAGCATGCCGCCGACCATGGGTACAGCGATCCGGCTCATGACTTCGCTGCCGGTACCGCTACTCCAGAGGATTGGCATCAAGCCTGCGACGATCACTGCTACGGTCATGGCTTTGGGGCGGATGCGCTGCACGGCCCCTTCGCGGATAGCATCCAGAAGCGCAGGTTGCCCCTGCGTACCGTTGCCGTTTCGTTCAGTCCAGGCATTGTTGAGGTAGATCAGCATGATGACTCCAAACTCTGCTGCGACCCCAGCCAAGGCGATAAAACCGACACCCGTGGCCACCGACAGGTTGTAGCCCATCATGTACAGCAGCCATACGCCGCCGGTTAGCGCAAATGGCAAGGTAGCCATGATCAGCAGCGCTTCACCGAGGCGGCCAAACGTGAGGTAGAGAAGGACGAAAATAATGGCCAGCGTCGCCGGTACTACCCATGCTAAGCGCGCATTGGCGCGCTCCAGGTATTCGAACTGCCCGGAATAGCTCAAGCTTATGCCAGGATCGAGCTTCACCTGCTGATCGACTAGCCGGCGCAGGTCGGCAACGACGGAGGACAGGTCCCGTCTCCGCACGTCGATATACACCCAGCCCGAGGGGCGCGCGTTTTCACTCTTGAGCATGGGTGGACCGTCCGCAATACGCACCCGTGCCACGGTTCCCAGTGTGATTCGCCCCCCTTGGCTGGTGTAAATCGGTAGCTGCCGCAGGGCATCAACAGAGTCACGCCACTCCCGTGGGTACCGAACACTGATGGGATATCGCGCCAGGCCTTCTACGGTTTCGCCGATGTTTTCGCCCCCAACGGCGCCGGCAACAATCGCTTGGACATCAGCAATGTTCAGGCCGTAACGCGCTGCGAATTGGCGGTCGATATCCAGATCGATGTAGCGTCCACCGGTTAATCGCTCGGCGAGGGCGGAAGTCACCCCTGGAACCGTTTTGGCCACCTTCTCGATAGCCAGAGTCACCCGGTCGATCTCATTCAAATTGCTGCCGGCAACCTTTACGCCGATCGGGCTTTTGATACCGGTTGCGAGCATGTCGATACGGTTTCGAATCGGTGGGATCCAGATATTGGTTAGCCCAGGTACCTGCACGGTACGGTCCAGCTCTTCGATCAGCTTCTCAGTGGTCATCCCTGCTCGCCACTGATCCTTCGGTTTAAGTCGGACAGTCGTCTCGAACATCTCCAGCGGGGCCGGGTCGGTCGCTGATTCAGCCCGGCCCGCTTTACCGAAGACACTGGCGACCTCCGGTACCGTTCGGATCAGCCGGTCCGTACGTTGCAAAAGCTCAGAGGCTTTCTGCGCCGAAAGACCTGGCAGGGCAGTCGGCATGTACAGCAAATCGCCTTCATCCAGTGGCGGCAAGAATTCGCCGCCGAGCTGGCTCAGGGGCCAGACACTGCTGAGCAAAATCAACAGTGCACCCGCCAACGTGAGCTTTGGCCGGCGTAGAACGATCTCCAATGCTGGGCGATAGAGCCGTATCAGGGTTCGATTGAGTGGGTTGCGCTCTTCTGCCGGTAAACGACCCCGAATCCAGTACCCCATCAGCACGGGTACCAGGGTAACCGAAAGGCCCGCTGCTGCTGCCATTGCATAAGTCTTGGTGAATGCGAGGGGCGCAAACAGCCTTCCCTCCTGAGCCTGCAAGGTGAATACCGGTATGAAGGACAGCGTAATGATCATGAGGCTGAAGAACAGCGCAGGCCCGACCTCGACTGCTGCCTCAGTCATCACTTTCCAATGATCTTCGCCACGCAACGACTTTCCAGGGTGCCACGTATGCCAAGCCTCAACCCGTTTGTGCGCGTTCTCAATCATCACCACAGCGGCGTCCACCATCGCACCGATTGCAATGGCTATGCCCCCAAGCGACATGATGTTGGCGTTGATGCCCTGGTGGCGCATGACGATCAGGGCAATGAGGACACCAACCGGAAGCGAGACGATGGCGACCAACGATGAGCGCAGATGCCAAAGAAATGCAGCGCACACCAGTGCGACCACGATGAACTCTTCAATCAGCTTCTGGCTCAGATTTTCCACAGCACGATCGATCAACTGGCTACGGTCGTAGGTAGTGACCAGCTCGACCCCGGCAGGCAGGCTTTTTTCCAGCGATTCAAGCTTGGATTTGACGTGAGCGATGGCATCTTTCGCATTCTTGCCACTGCGCAGAATTACTACGCCGCCCACCGCTTCGCCCTGTCCATCAAGCTCGCCGATGCCGCGACGTGCCTCAGGGCCCAGCTGTACAGTGGCTACATCGCCCAGTGTTACGGGTATACCCTTCGCAGCCAGGCGCAGGGGAATGGCTCGGAAATCATCGAGTGACTTCAGATAGCCGGAAGCCCTTACCATGAACTCAGCTTCGCCTTGTTCGAGCACGCCGCCACCGGTTTCCTGATTGGCCTTGGCGATGGCGTCCGAAACCTCAACTTGAGTGATTCCCAAGCTGGCCATGCGCAGCGGATCGAGCACTACCTGGTACTGCTTGACCATCCCGCCTATCGTCGCCACTTCGGCAACGTCCGGAAGAGTTTTCAACTCGAAGCGCAGGAACCAGTCCTGAAGGCTGCGCAGCTGTGCCAGGTCATGGGTACCACTGCGGTCCACCAGCGCATACTGGTAGATCCAGCCTACACCAGTGGCATCGGGTCCGAGCACTGGCTTAGCGGACGCCGGTAATCGAGACTGAACCTGGCTTAGGTATTCGAGCACCCTGGACCGCGCCCAATAGAGATCTGTGCCGTCCTCAAACAACACATATACGAAGCTGTCTCCAAATGCTGAAAAGCCCCGCACTGTCTTGGCTCCGGGTACGGAAAGCATTGTGGTGGTCAGGGGATATGTCACCTGATTTTCCACGATCTGCGGTGCCTGCCCTGGGTAGGAGGTGCGGATAATCACCTGCACATCTGACAGGTCAGGCAACGCGTCGATCGGCAAACTGCGCAGAGAGAAAACGCCCCAAGCTACGGCAAACAGTGTTGCCAGCAGGACCAGGACGCGGTTGCCAACCGACCAACGAATCAGGTTCGCGATCATGGCTGGTTCTCCTGCTGGGTTATTTGCTCGATGACCATGCCTTCATCGCGCTCGCGCACTCCAAACCGGATGCGTTCGCCAACCTTGAGTCCGGCAATCAAGCGGGGATCTGCCACAGGGAAAGTCATCGTCATACCAGGCATGCCCAGCGTCACGAACGGTCCATGAGCGATGGTCAGCTGATTACCTTCTATTTGAACGATGCGCCCATTGGCCTGATGTAGAGCCGGCTGTACAGGTTGCGCAAGTGGAGCATCGCCAGCAGTAACGGCCTCGATACCTTTCAAGCTCGCTTCGGAGTCCAGCAGAAACTGCCCGGACGCCACAACGCGCTGGCCCGCCTGAAGGCCTCGCAGCACGACCACCTGGCCAGCACTTTCCTGGCCGAGCACTACTTCCACCGGCCGGAATCGACCTCCGTCTTCTGACACCATTACGAGATCGCGTTTCCCCGTCCGAATGATCGCCTCGGCTGGCACCAGTAGGCTGTCATCCTGTTGCCCGGACGGATGGAGGGAAACCTGCGCGGTCATGCCTGGGCGCAACCGGCCGCCGGGGTTGGGCAGTTCTATACGAAGCCGCAAGGTGCGGCTTTGCAGATCCGCATCAGCCAGCAATGCGGTCAGCTTGCCGGGAACAGGTTCGCCTGGGAACGCTGCCAGATTCGCCTGCACTGCCTGTCCTTCCTGTAGGCCTTGGGCTTGCGCTTCAGGTACTGCGGCCTCAAGCCAGACGTTCGCGATACCATTGATCTTCGCCAACGTTGCACCCGGTGTCATTGTCATGCCTGGCCGCAATTCCAGAGCCTGAAGGACGCCTGCTGTTGGGGCCAAGAGCGTTACCGAATTCTGGACCCTTCCCGTACGGTCAATCCGGTTGATAAGATCGGCAGGCATACCCGCCAGCAGTAGTCGTTGCCGAGCTGCAGCGCGCAATTCATTGTCCCCAGATCGCTGAAGCGCCAGGTACTCTTCCTGCAAGCCCGCCCATTCAGGCGTCAACACATCTGCCAATGGGGCGCCCTTGGCAACCACGTCGCCTGTAGCGCGGCCATAGGTGCGTTCGACGTAGCCACCGGTACGAGCCTGCAGAACGCTAAAATCCCGCTCATCGAAGGTAAGCACGCCGCTCACCTGGAGGGTTCGAGCAAGCTGCCCTTTCGCTACGGTAGCCAGACGGACCCCCAGGTTTTGTTGGAGCCCCTGTGAAACTTGAACTGCGGGGCTCACCTCAGCAGCGGTGCTTTCCTGGTACTTCGGCACCAGTGGCATGTCCATGAAGGGCGACTTGCCCGGTGCTGGAAAGTGCTGCTGGGGGTACATCGGGTCATACCAATACAGCACCTTCTGTAGCGTTTCAGGGGAGGCAGTGGACACCTGCCCACGCTTTGCTAGCTGATAGCCAACGCCACCGCCGATAGCCAACGCGGCCAATACCACAAGGCTGATAGTTGAATTTCTCATGCGCGCACCTCTCCATACGCGAAGTGCAGCCGTGCAGCTGTCGCGGCCAACTGTCCTTGCAGATCGATGTCTTGCAGTCGTGTTTCAACCCGCTGACGTCGAGCGGTGAGAACCTCACTTAAGGGTGATTTACCGGCTCGATAGTCAGCAAGGGCGAGGCGGACTCGATCCTCCGCTAGCGGTAACAATGTTTCACGGCTGCGCTGCACTGCTCGCTGCAATCGCTGGTAATCCGCAAGATCTGTCTCCAGCTGCGCTTTATGCTCACGCAATGCCGCTTCCTGTTCGTCCTCCAGTTGCCGGACTTGTGCGCGACGTGCCGCGATCATCGGGTCCTGCCGTGAGCCAGCGAACAAGGGCAGTTGGAAACTTACCTGCAGGCTCACCATATTGCTGAATTCAGGCCCGCGCCGCTGGTAATCCACCTGCCACCCCCAGTCCGACTTCTTTTCTGCCAAGGCTTGGTGCACTTGAGCTTGTGCTTCCCGCGTAAGGGCGTTGTAGGTCGCCAATTCTGGATGTGCATGTATAGCGTGTAGATAGTCCGGCGCGCTCACTGGCCAGCGCGGAAATGCTTGAGCTTGCGGATCAGCATCCTCTCCAATCCATCGCTTGAGTGCAGCCCGTGCCTGAGCGGCCTGTGTGAGCAGAACATCTTTTTGCTCATC
Organism: Pseudomonas sp. DrBHI1; assembly: GCF_002205115.1. NCBI lineage: Bacteria > Pseudomonadati > Pseudomonadota > Gammaproteobacteria > Pseudomonadales > Pseudomonadaceae > Pseudomonas > Pseudomonas sp. DrBHI1. The sequence continues at coordinate 4,951 of NZ_NIBE01000005.1, read as the reverse complement.
GAGTTGCGCAGCTTCCTGGTCAGGAGCAAGTGCGTCGGCCGTCGCGCCGGTACCGCCGGCCAGGCGTGCGCGGATTGCTGCGGCCAACAGACGGTTTTCTTTGTAGAAGTCCTCAAACTGCTGCAGTTTCCGTTGAACGGTGTACGCCGCGACCCAAGCTTGGGCTGTGGCAGCACGCACTTTTAAGCGCTCGAACACCGCCTCTGCATCGGCTCGCTCAACGCTCGCTCGTGCCGTCTCAACTCGTGCCTCCCGCTTGTCCCGGTTTGGTACTTCCTGGGAGAGGCCGACAACCTGCATCGTCATGAAATCGCGGTTCATGCTCCAACGATCACTGCCGTCAACAGGAAGGTTCTGCACTCCTAGGTTGAGACGTGGATCAGGCAGCTCGCCTGCTGGGATCACAGCGTGTCGAGCGGCCGTCATTTGCTCTTGCCTGGCCTGGAGGATGGGGGCATTGCGTTCGGCAAGTTGAAGCGCTTCCTCCAGAGACAACGGTGTAGCCTGAGCCGGTAACGTCGACAACAGGCTGATCAGAGCGGCCAGACATGCCATCCCTAATCGGTAACGTGGGGGAGTCATGGAAATGATTCCTCAAAAAATCAGCGCGCAAGCGCATGCCATCATCCGGCTGCAAAACAGGACGATGGGGTGAATTTAAGAGGTAATCAGGCGCGGGGTGGCCGCCAAGGGTCAGGAGGCGCCCTGTTTACGAGGCTCACCGCATAGGTATCTACTGGCCTAGGCGCAGAATAGGTGAGCGTGGGGTTAATTATTTCGACCTGAACTGTGCTCGCGGTTCTACACTCCTGGCCCACTTTGCAGGCTTTGGAGTGGTCGGCAGCTGATCCTGGATCAGTATCCTGGCAACAATCGTGATCCATCCCCGCCATCATCTCCATCCCCATGGTTTGCATGGGGCATGGTTCAATGGCTGAGTCGACTCCCGCCATGCCGTTGAGAGGAAGCGATGCGATTAGAAGCAGGATGGTGAACAGTCGTAGGAGCCGGTTCATGATGGCCGAGTATAGGTTACACGCATGAAATGAGCATTAAGCCGTTTGAGGCTTGGAAGTGGATTGTTTGGCGTGCGGCAGAGCGATGTGAAAACTCGTCACGCCGTCAGCGGAGGTACACCAAATTCGCCCACCATGAGCCTCGATGATCGAACGCGTTATGGCCAGCCCCAAGCCGGCGTTGCTTGGGCTTCCTTCCCGCCTTGCAGGGTCAGCGCGATAGAACCGGTCGAAGATTTTGTTGATATGTTCCGGATCAATCGTGGCCCCATTGTTCTGGACGGACAGGTTCACTTGATCAGCCGCCTCGACAATCCGGACGGCGATATCGTGGCCTTCGGGGGTATAGCGCAAAGCGTTGGATAGAATGTTGGAAACCGCCCGGTCAATCATTAGCCGGTCACCACGGATCGTACCTTCGCCTTGAAGGGCAAGCCGAATGCTTCGGTCTTCGGCTGCAAGCTGGTAGTACTCAATCAGTCTGGACACTAGCCCGACCAGATCGATATCAACCTGCTCGGGGATGATCAAGCCGTTATCAGCTTTTGCCAGGAACAGCATGTCATCGATCATGCGCGACATGCGCTTGAGGTCTTCAAGATTGGAGTAGAGGTTGTCTTCGTAGGCATCGAGGTCGCGTTTTTTGGTCAGAACGACTTCGGTATGCGTCAGAAGATTACTTACCGGAGTCCGCAGCTCATGTGCGATGTCGGCTGAGAAGTTTGATAGCCGGACGAACGCGTCTTCCAGGCGTGCAAGCATTCCGTTGAAGGAGAGGATCAGCTCCTGCAATTCAAGCGGCACGGGCTCCAATGGAATTCGCTCGCGAAGGGACCGGGCAGACATGGATGTCGCCACCTTGGTGATCTGCCCAACCGGCCGAAGACCGCTCTTGGCCACGATCCACCCCAATCCTGCACTAACCAGAGCGCTGATGACCAAGCCAATGCCGAACCACCATTGCAGCGTCTTGAAAAAGTGGGCATGGCTGGTGACATCCAGCATCAACATGACTGTTACCGGCGCCTGCGCCTGCGCTATAGCCAGTTGAGAGGTAATCCCCCGGAAGTTCCGCGAGTCGATTTGCCAGTCCCAAACGGCGCCAGAAGAGGCCTGCTTAAAGCGCTCAGGGATGCGGGATGCCTTGGAGTCCGAGAACAGGACAGTACCGTCAGCATCAAGAATCTCCGCAGAAAGGTCCTGATGAGCCCCCAACAAAGCACGCAGTTGAGGCTCCTGATCCTCAAGTTCATCACGTGCTGCTGAAAGTGAAAGGATGTGCCGGGTGGATTCGAGTTTCTCGGCCAGGGCTTGCTCATCCAGCATCTGGAAATGGTGCTGACTGAGCATGTAGAAGCTCACGCCGGCAACGACCAATACGGCGATGACCGCGAACATGAACATGAGGGTAAGGCGTTTAACGAGCGACGATTGGGCGCGCATTACTCGGGAACATCCATCAGATAGCCCATGCCACGAACTGTATATATGAGCTTGGGGGCGAAATCGTCATCAATCTTGGCCCGCAACCTACGAACAGCAACCTCGATCACGTTAGTGTCGCTGTCGAAGTTCATATCCCACACCTGCGATGCGATCAGGGACTTCGGCAGTACCTCGCCGCGTCGGCGCATGAGTAGTTCCAGTAAGGAGAACTCCTTGGCTGTGAGGTCGATCCGCTTGCCATTTCGGGTGGCCCGGCGCTTAAGCAGGTCTACCTCCAGGTCAGCCATCTTCATAGTGGTCTGAGCATAGCCACTGCTGCCTCTTCGCAGCAAAGTGCGCACACGCGCTAGCAGTTCCGAGAATGCAAAGGGTTTGACCAGGTAATCGTCAGCCCCGAGTTCTAACCCTTTCACGCGATCGTCCACGCCATCACGGGCCGTCAAAAACAAGACTGGGACCTCTTTCCCTGCCGCACGTACCATCCGCAGCACCTCCCAGCCGTCTAGCCCCGGCATCATTACATCAAGAATCAGCAGGTCATACGCCTCGCTCAAAGCGTATTGCAGCGCGTCGGTCCCTGTGACCACACGATCGACGGTAAAGCCTGCCTCCGTCAGCCCTTGCTGCAGGTAGGCCCCGATTTTTGGCTCATCTTCGGCTACGAGTAATTTCATCTGCTGCGCCCCCTTGGATGCCCTTCAGTGTGCAGCAAAAAAGGCACCCAACCAGAAGCTGACGGAAAAGTAATGTCGGGCTCAGCTTGCTGACAGTGCCGGGTAGCTAGCTTGAGCACTGTGAACGGCGCCAATCAGGCGAAACTGACCCTTAGAGGAAACGCAAATGAACATGATCAAAGCGATTGTGATGGTAGTCACCTTCGGCATGGCGAGCCTCGCCCTGGCTGAAGGCGGCGCGGATCGCACCTTCGCCAGGATGGAAGCTGCACGTGCATCTTCCATGCAGGCTTACCAGGTTGCTCAGGAGAAAAAAGCAGAGGCTCCTGTTACCGCCCAAAGCCAAAAGCACCCCGGCCACGAGAGCTGCTGAGCTTAGCTTACAGAAATGTAATCACCCCGGAATCTGAACTATGTCAGCTTTCGGGGTATTGCCTCCCGCAATCCTTGTGCTTTGGCGAAAGTCTACGAGGCTTGGGGGAGCTCAATTGAAACCAGATGGCTGCGGATCCCGCAGTCTGGATATCAGCGATCTACCTGATTGGACGCAACGGCATGCAAAGCAAAACCACGAGACGTTCATTCGTCAAAGGCCTGGCTGCTACCGGACTACTGGGTGGGCTGGGCATGTGGCGCGCGCCGGTCTGGGCCGTAACCAGCCCTGGCCAGCCTAACGTACTGACCGGCACCGATTTTGACCTGTACATCGGGGAGCTCCCGGTGAACATTACCGGGGCAGCTCGAACGGCGATGGCCATCAACGGTTCGCTGCCAGGACCAATACTCCGTTGGCGCGAAGGCGACACGGTCACGCTACGGGTTCGCAACCGCTTGAAGCAGGACACGTCCATCCACTGGCACGGCATCATCCTGCCGGCGAATATGGACGGCGTGCCGGGTCTAAGCTTCCATGGCATCGCTCCCGACGGCATGTACGAGTACAAGTTCAAGGTCCACCAGAACGGCACCTACTGGTACCACAGCCATTCGGGCTTCCAGGAGCAGGTCGGTGTTTACGGTGCGCTGGTGATTGATGCCAAGGATCCAGAGCCTTTCACCTACGATCGTGACTATGTCGTCATGCTGAGTGATTGGACCGACGAAGACCCGGCGCGGGTTATGTCCAAGCTCAAAAAACAGTCGGACTATTACAACTTCCACAAGCGCACCGTTGGCGACTTCGTCGACGACGTGAGCGAGAAAGGTTGGTCTGCTGCTGTGGCCGATCGAAAGATGTGGGCCGAGATGAAGATGAGCCCAACCGATCTCGCTGACGTGAGCGGGCACACCTACACCTACCTCATGAACGGCCAGGCGCCAAATGGGAACTGGACGGGAATCTTCAAGCCAGGGGAGAAAATCCGGCTTCGCTTTATCAATGGCTCGGCGATGACCTATTTCGACGTGCGGATCCCCGGCTTGAAAATGACGGTTGTCGCAGCCGACGGTCAGTACGTTAAGCCAGTGTCGATCGATGAATTCCGGATTGCCGTTGCTGAAACCTACGATGTCATTGTCGAGCCTGAAAACGAGCAGGCTTACACCATCTTTGCTCAATCCATGGATCGCACCGGCTATTCAAGGGGTACCTTGGCTGTCCGTGAGGGCCTGCAGGCACCGGTGCCGGCTGTAGATCCAAGGCCTCTCATCTCCATGAGTGATATGGGGATGGACCACGGCAGCATGGGTGGCATGGATCACGGCAGCATGGCCGGTATGGACCACAGCAAGATGGCTGGCATGGACCACGGCAGCATGGCCGGTATGGACCATAGCAAGATGGCTGGCATGGACCACGGCAGCATGGCCGGTATG
>NZ_NIBE01000055.1:0-2598 GCF_002205115.1 Pseudomonas sp. DrBHI1 | reverse complement strand
GGCGTGGGAGCGGGCTTGCCCCGCGATGACTGCATGACATTCCCTACCGAACTCCCAGCGCCCCACCCTGTCATCTCCTAGGCAGGCCATCCACCCCAACACGTCTAAGCTCTGTGGATCGCCCCCGCCCCCCGCTTCCAAGGAGGAAGAATCATGCTGCTGTTGTGGTTGCTGGTCCTGGTGCTTGGCGCCGCGTATCTACTGCACCGGCGCCTGGCGCCCCTGCAAATCCTCGCGGCCATCGCCGCGTACACCCTGCTGATGGGCATCTTCAGCACCGCGCCAGGCTGGCTGCTGGCGCTGATCTGGGTAGTGATCGCCGCCAAGACGGCCTTCTTCGCCCTGCCGGAGCTGCGCCGTAAACTATTCACCGCGCCGATGTTCAACTGGTTCCAGCGTACCCTGCCGCCAATGTCGCAGACCGAGCGCGAAGCCATCGACGCCGGCACCGTGTGGTGGGACGGCCACCTGTTCAGCGGCCGCCCCGACTGGAACACCCTGCTCGACTACGACGCACCCAGGCTCAGCGAGGAGGAACAGGCCTTCATCGACGGCCCCACCGAGCAGCTGTGCGCCATGGTCAGCGACTGGCAGATCGGCCAGGACCTCGACCTGCCGCCGCAAGCCTGGGACTTCATCAAGCAGCACGGCTTCTTCGCCCTGATCATCCCCAAGGAGTACGGCGGCAAGGGCTTCTCGGCCTACGCCCACTCCCAGGTGGCGATGAAGCTGGCCACCCGCAGCGGCGACCTGGCCTCCACGGTGATGGTGCCCAACTCCTTGGGCCCGGCCGAACTGCTGCTGCACTACGGCACTGACGAGCAACGCAGCCACTATCTGCCGCGCCTGGCCCGTGGCGACGACATCCCCTGCTTCGCCCTCACCGGCCCCCTGGCCGGCTCCGACGCCGGGGCCATGCCCGACACCGGCGTCATCTGCAAAGGCCAGTGGCAGGGTGAAGACGTCATCGGCCTGCGCCTGAACTGGGAAAAGCGCTACATCACCCTTGGCCCGGTCGCCACCCTGCTGGGCCTGGCCTTCAAGGCCTACGACCCCGACCACCTGCTGGGCGAGCAGACCGAGCTGGGCATCAGCCTGGCGCTGATCCCCACCGACCTCCCCGGCGTGGAGATCGGCCGACGCCACCTGCCACTGGGGGCCGCGTTCATGAACGGCCCCAACAGCGGCAAGGACGTATTCGTGCCGCTGGATTGCCTGATCGGCGGCCAGGCCATGCTCGGCAAGGGCTGGATGATGCTGATGAACTGCCTGTCGGTGGGCCGCTCGATCTCCCTGCCGGCGGTCGGCACGGGCGCGGCCAAGTACACAAGCCTCGTCACCGGCCAGTACGCCCGGGTGCGCGAACAGTTCAACGTGCCGCTGGCCGCCTTCGAAGGCATCCAGGAATCCCTGGCGCGCATCGGCGGCAACGCCTGGCTGATGGACAGCGCCCGCCTGCTCACCGCCAAGGCTGTCGACCTCGGGGAAAAACCCTCGGTGCTGTCGGCGATCCTCAAGTACCACCTCACCGAGCGCGGCCGCGAATGCATCCAGCACGCCATGGACGTACACGGCGGCAAGGGCATCATCATGGGCCCGAACAATTACCTTGGCCGCAACTGGCAAGGCGCGCCGATCTTCATCACCGTCGAGGGGGCCAACATCCTGTCGCGCAACCTGATGATCTTCGGCCAGGGCGCGATCCGCTGCCACCCGTTCGTGCTCAGGGAAATGGCCCTGGCCGGGCGCGAGGACCACGACCAGGCGCTGAACGAGTTCGACGACCTGTTGCTGCAGCACATCCTGTTCGCCGCCGGCAACGCCGCCAGCACCCTGGTGCTGGGTTTGGGCCTGGGGCATTTCGAGAAGGTCCCGGGCGATGCCCTGAGCCAGGGCTACTTCCGCGCCCTCAACCGCCAGGCGGCGGCGTTCGCCTTGCTGGCCGACCTGTCGATGATGCTGCTGGGCGGCGCGCTCAAGCGCCGCGAACGCCTGAGCGCCCGGCTGGGCGATGTGCTCAGCTACCTGTACCTGTCCAGCGCCGCGCTCAAGCGCTACCACGACCTAGGCTCGCCCGAGTACCTGCGCCCGCTGCTGCGCTGGGCGCTGGAGGAAAGCCTGGGGCAGGCGGAGAACGCGCTGGACGCGCTGCTCGACAACTTCCCCAACCGCTTCCTGGGCTGCGCCCTGCGGGTGCTGGTGTTCCCGTTCGGCCGCCGGCATACCGGGCCCAGCGATGAGCTGGACGCCGAGGTGGCGGCGCTGATCGGCCGCCGCAAAGGCGACCCGGCGCTGGAAGAGCTGCTGGCGGGCTGCTTCAGGCCTCAGGCCGACGGCGACCCAGTGGCCGCGCTGCAGACAGCCTGCGACCTGCTGGACGATGCCGCTCCACTGCACAAGGCCCTGCATCAGGCGGTCAAGGAAGGCAAGGTGCAGGCGGCACCGGGGCAGTCGGTGATCGACGCCGCCATCGAAGCGGGCGTGTTGCAGGCGGAGGAAGGCCAGCGCCTGCATCAGGCCGAGCAGGCGCGGCGGGTGGTGATCGATGTGGATGCGTTTGACAAGGACGTGCTGCTGCCCGAGGCAGGCAAAGTGCGC
>NZ_NIBE01000054.1:104173-112697 GCF_002205115.1 Pseudomonas sp. DrBHI1 | reverse complement strand
GGGCAGGTCACGCAAGGGTTTCTTTTTGGTTGGCATACATGCACCTCTTACTCATGTTATGCCCGAACACAAAATTTCTGACACCCTCGGCAAGCCCGCTCCCACGCCTGCCGTGTGAGGTCGGCGTGGGAGCGGGCTTGCCCCGCGATGAGGCCCGCTAGCCTTGCTCCAACCCTTCAAGCACGGCTTCGGCCAGCGCCAGGCCTTTCTCCAGCGAGTTCTCCGTCGCCGTCAGCAAACTGCGCAACGGCTCCCCCGCCTTCTCCAACGCGGCAGCATTGGTCTCATACGCCGCCTTCAACGCCGCCACGGCGCACACCAGCGCATCCTCGCTATCAACGCCAGCACGTACCGAGAGAATCGGATCATGGGCGTGATTGCAGGTGCCAAAGTGGGAACAAGCGGTGACGGGACGTGATTTGCGCGGGGTGAGGTTGACCAGCGATTCCTGGTTCATGGCTGCACCTCTCGATGAAAGGTGTCGATCTCGACAAATACGAACGGTGGATCTGGAACGATCTTCTTGAGCATGGTGCGACTCCTTGCAGCCTTCTGAAGTGTATCTCCGTGCCCATACGCCAATATGGGTGGACGGAGCCGTGCGGGTTGGCGTTGCCGGTCAGAAGGTCCGGTGAGCCCGAAGGCTCCCACACACGGCTCCGCCCATAACGGGTGCAACCATGCAGGACACGCTATCGCAGGTGCGATGTGCCCGGTTCTGACAGCGGGACGCCAATCCCGAACCGCAGAAACTACTGCGGTGCGGCACGGTACTCAAGTACCGCTTATGTGTCAAAAGTGTTCATCGCCCCCGACCCAATCCTGTGCAAGCCCAACCTGCAAGCACCATCCTGGCTCCTCCTCGCGCCCCGATTCGTCGCACAACCGCTCTACCAAGCACCTTCCATCGCTCGGCACAGCCTTTGCAATCTCCGACTAGGCCAACACCTACCATCACATCGGAGTGAGCACATGAAGCGACGCAGTCTGATCAAGGCCTTCACCCTCAGCGCATCGATCGCCGCGATGGGCCTGAGCTGGAGCATCCAGGCCGCCGAGACCATCAAGGTCGGCATCCTGCATTCGCTGTCGGGGACCATGGCGATTTCCGAGACCTCGCTCAAGGACATGGCGCTGATGACCATCGACGAGATCAACGCCAAGGGCGGGGTCAACGGCAAGCAGCTTGAGGCGGTGGTGGTGGACCCGGCGTCCAACTGGCCGCTGTTCGCCGAGAAGAGCCGTCAGCTGCTGACACAGGACAAGGTGGCGGTGGTGTTCGGCTGCTGGACCTCGGTGTCGCGCAAGTCGGTGCTGCCGGTGTTCGAGGAGCTCAACGGGCTGCTGTTCTACCCCGTGCAGTACGAGGGTGAAGAGATGTCGCCGAACGTGTTCTACACCGGCGCTGCGCCTAACCAGCAGGCAATCCCGGCCGTGGAATACCTGATGAGCGAGGACGGTGGCGGCGCCAAGCGCTTCTTCCTGCTGGGCACCGACTACGTCTACCCGCGCACCACCAACAAGATCCTGCGCGCCTTCCTGCACAGCAAGGGCGTGGCCGACAAGGACATCGAAGAGGTCTACACGCCGTTCGGCCACAGCGATTACCAGACCATCGTCGCCAACATCAAGAAGTTCTCCGCCGGCGGCAAGACGGCGGTCATCTCCACGGTCAATGGCGACTCCAACGTGCCGTTCTACAAGGAGCTGGCCAACCAGGGGCTGAAGGCCACCGATGTACCGGTGGTGGCCTTCTCGGTGGGTGAAGAGGAGCTGCGTGGCATCGACACCAAGCCGCTGGTGGGGCACCTGGCGGCGTGGAACTACTTCGAGTCCGTGGATAACCCGGTGAACCAGAAGTTCGTCGCCGACTGGAAGGCCTACGCCAAGGCCAAGGGCCTGCCGGGGGCCGACAAGGCGGTGACCAACGACCCTATGGAGGCCACCTACGTAGGTATCCACATGTGGGCGCAAGCGGTGGAAAAAGCCAAGTCCACCGATGTGGACAAAGTGCGTGAGGCACTGGCCGGGCAGAGCTTCAAGGCGCCGTCGGGCTTCACCCTGACCATGGACAAGACCAACCACCACCTGCACAAGCCGGTGATGATCGGCGAAATCCAGGATGACGGACAGTTCAGCGTGGTGTGGCAGACCGAGGAGCCGCTGCGGGCGCAGCCTTGGAGCCCGTTCATTCCGGGGAATGACAAGCGGCCGGATTATGCGGTGAAAGGTAATTGAGTGACCAGGGGCCGCTTTGCGGCCCTTTCGCGACACAAGGCCGCTCCCACAGGTAGATCGCGTTCCAATGTGGGAGCGGCCTTGTGTCGCGATCGAGGGCGAAGCCCTCGCCTTACCCTGACTACACAGGAATAACTAATGCTCAGATTCCTGCTCACCCTCTTGTTGTTACTGCCCCTGGCCAGCCACGCCAGCGAAGGCGAGTTCTTCCTCAGCGCCAAGCCCGCCGACCAGGCGCGCCTGCTCGAAACCTGGGCCGCGCAACCCGATGCCGCCCGCCTGCCGCTGCTGGACAACCTGCGCCAAGGCCGCATCGCCGAAAACGACACCCGCAAGCTGCGCCTGAACAACCGCCTGCGCGGCCTGATCGACAACGCCCTGGCCAGCCATCGGCTATTCAGCGACCAAGCCAGCATCCGCCTGGCCGCCGCCCAACAACTGCAAAAAACCGCACAACCGGCGCAAATGGCCTTCCTCGACCGCCGCTTCGCCAGCGAACCCGACGCCGCCGTGCACGCGGCCCTCGGCCTGGCCCTGGCCAACCTGCAACTGGGCGCCAGCGAGCCCGCGGTACGCCTGGCCGCCGTGCGCCTGCTCGGCGAAACCGGCGACCCACTGGCACGCACCCGCCTTGAAGCGCTACTACAACCCGACGCCGAAACCGACGCCGCCGTGCGCACCGCCGCCGAAACCAGCCTGGCCCAGGTACAGCGCAAGCTGCTGGTCGGTGAATTGCTCGGCCAGGCCTTCAGCGGCTTGTCGCTGGGTTCGATCCTGCTGCTGGCGGCCTTGGGTCTGGCGATCACCTTCGGCCTGCTCGGGGTGATCAACATGGCCCACGGCGAGATGCTGATGCTCGGCGCCTACAGCACCTACATGGTCCAGGTGCTGCTGCAACGCTATGCCCCCGGCGCCATCGAGTTCTATCCGTTGATCGCCTTGCCGGTGGCCTTCGCCGTCAGCGCGGGTGTCGGCATGGCGCTGGAGCGCACAGTGATCCGTCACTTGTATGGCCGGCCGTTGGAAACCCTGCTGGCCACCTGGGGCATCAGTCTGATCCTGATCCAGGCCGTGCGCTTGATCTTCGGCGCGCAGAACGTCGAGGTGAGCAACCCGGCCTGGCTGTCCGGCGGCATCCAGGTGCTGCCCAACCTGGTGCTGCCGTACAACCGCCTGGTGATCATCGGCTTCGCCCTGGCGGTGGTGCTGCTTACCTGGCTGCTGCTCAACCGCACGCGGCTGGGCCTGAACGTGCGCGCGGTCACCCAGAACCGCAACATGGCCGCCTGCTGCGGGGTGTCCACCGGCCGCGTCGACATGCTCGCCTTCGGCCTCGGCTCCGGCATCGCCGGGCTCGGCGGCGTGGCCTTGAGCCAGGTCGGCAACGTGGGGCCGGACCTGGGCCAGAGCTACATCATCGACTCGTTCCTGGTGGTGGTGCTCGGCGGTGTCGGCCAACTGGCCGGCAGCCTGTGGGCGGCCTTCGGACTGGGCATCGCCAACAAACTGCTGGAGCCGCAGATCGGTGCGGTGCTGGGCAAGATCCTCATCCTTGCGCTGATCATTCTGTTCATCCAGAAGCGCCCGCAAGGCCTGTTCGCCCTCAAGGGACGGGTAATCGACTGATGAACCAGCCATTGATTGTCACTGCCACGCGCAAGACCGGCACCCGGGTTTCAATGGCCGTCGGCGCCGTTGTCGTCCTGGTGCTGCTGGCCCTGCCGCTGCTGTCGCTGCTGCCCGACGGGCACGCCTTGCAGGTCTCGGCCTACACCCTGACCCTGGTCGGCAAGGTCCTCTGCTACGCCATCGTCGCCCTGGCCCTGGACCTGGTCTGGGGCTATGCCGGGTTGCTGTCGCTTGGCCATGGCCTGTTCTTCGCCCTGGGCGGCTACGCCATGGGCATGTACCTGATGCGCCAGGCGGCCGGCGACGGCCTGCCGGGGTTCATGACCTTCCTGTCGTGGAGCGAGCTGCCCTGGTACTGGGCCGGCACCCAGCATTTCGCCTGGGCGCTGTGCCTGGTGGTGCTGGCGCCGGGGCTGCTGGCGCTGGTGTTCGGCTTCTTCGCCTTCCGCTCGCGGATCAAGGGCGTGTATTTCTCGATCATGACCCAGGCCCTGACCTTCGCCGGGATGCTGCTGTTCTTCCGCAACGAGACAGGCTTTGGCGGCAACAACGGCTTCACCAGCTTCCGCACCATCGTCGGTTTCGACATCGCCGCCCAGGGCACTCGGGCCGTGCTGTTCCTGCTCACGGTCGGCCTGCTGCTGGGCAGCCTGTTCCTGTGCTGGCGCCTGACCCAGAGCAAGTTCGGGCGCCTGCTCACTGCCGTGCGTGACGCCGAGAACCGCCTGATGTTCTGCGGCTACGACCCGCGTGGTTTCAAGCTGCTGGTATGGGTGCTCAGCGCCGTGCTGTGCGGCCTGGCCGGGGCGCTGTACGTGCCGCAGGTGGGCATCATCAACCCCAGCGAGATGTCGCCGACCAACTCCATCGAGGCCGCCGTGTGGGTGGCCCTGGGCGGGCGCGGCACGTTGATCGGGCCTCTGCTCGGCGCCGGCCTGGTCAATGGCATGAAGAGCTGGTTCACCGTGGCGTTCCCCGAGTTCTGGCTGTTCTTCCTCGGCGCGCTGTTCATCCTCGTCACCCTGTACCTGCCCAAGGGCGTGGTCGGCCTTGTGAAGAAAAGGAGCCAGCCATGAGAAGCGTGCCCCCGGTGCATCCGGAATTCATGCTGGAGCCGATCTTCGACCAGATCGGCAGCGGTCGCGAGGCGATCGGCCTCGGTCGGCGCCGCGAGACTGGGCTCGACACCCGCCACGGCACGGTGCTGAGCCTGGAGGGCATCAGCGTCAGTTTCGACGGCTTCAAGGCGCTCAACGACCTGAACCTGTACATCGGCGTCGGTGAGTTGCGCTGCATCATCGGCCCCAACGGCGCCGGCAAGACCACGATGATGGACGTGATCACCGGCAAGACTCGGCCCGACACGGGGACCGCGTTTTTCGGCGACACCCTCGACCTGACCCGCATGAGCGAATGCCAGATCGCCCAGGCCGGCATCGGCCGCAAATTCCAGAAGCCCACGGTGTTCGAGGCGCTGACGGCGTTCGAGAACCTGGAGCTGGCGCTCAAGGCCGACAAGTCGGTGTGGGCAAGCCTGGTGGCGCGGTTGTCCGGCGAGCAGCGCCAGCGCATCGAGGAGGTGCTGACCACCCTGCGCCTGCTGCCCCTGGCCCAGCGCCAGGCGGGGCTGTTGTCCCATGGACAGAAGCAGTTCCTGGAGATCGGCATGCTGCTGGTGCAGGAGCCGAGGTTGCTGCTGCTCGACGAGCCGGTGGCGGGGATGACCGATGCCGAGACCGCGTTCACCGCCGAGCTGTTCCGCTCCTTGGCGGGCAGGCATTCACTGATGGTGGTGGAACATGACATGGGCTTCGTCGGCAGCATTGCCGACCATGTGACGGTGCTGCACCAGGGGAGTGTGCTGGCGGAAGGGTCGCTGGCGCAGGTGCAGGAGGATGAGCGGGTGGTCGAGGTGTATCTCGGTAGATAGGCCCGCTCCCACGAATTGAACGACTCAAGGGCAGAACATGCTGAAAATCGACACCCTGCACCAATACTACGGTGGCAGCCACATCCTGCGCGGTCTGTCCTTCGAGGCCAAGGTCGGCGAGGTCACCTGCCTGCTGGGCCGCAACGGCGTGGGCAAGACCACCCTGCTGCGCTGCCTGATGGGCCTGCTGCCGGCCCGCGAGGGCCGCGTGGAATGGGAAGGCAAACCCATTACCACGCTCAAGCCCCAGCAACGGGTCCAGGCCGGCATCGGCTACGTGCCGCAGGGCCGCGAAATCTTCCCGCGCCTGACCGTCGAGGAAAACCTGCTGATGGGCCTGTCGCGGTTCCCCGCCCGCGAGGCCCGGGAAGTGCCAGCCTTCATCTACGAACTGTTCCCGGTGCTGGAGCAGATGAAGCAACGCCGTGGCGGCGACCTCTCCGGTGGCCAGCAGCAACAGCTGGCCATCGGCCGCGCCCTGGCCAGCCGCCCGCGCCTGCTGATCCTCGACGAGCCCACCGAAGGCATCCAGCCGTCGGTGATCAAGGAAATCGGCGCAGTGATTCGCACGCTCGCCGACCGGGGTGACATGGCCATCCTTCTGGTGGAGCAGTTCTACGACTTCGCCGAGGAGCTGGCCGACCAGTACCTGGTCATGGCCCGCGGTGAGATCGTCCAGCGCGGCCGGGGTGAAAACATGCAGGCCGAAGGTGTGCGCGGCCTGGTTACCATTTAATCTGCAGCCACTTCCCTTGCGAGACGCTGTCATGAGTTACCAGATCCGCGACGCCCTGATCGACGACATGCCGGGCATCCTCGACATCTACAACGACGCCGTGGCCAACACCACGGCAATCTGGAACGAAACCCCCGTGGACCTGGGCAACCGCCAGGCCTGGTTCGAGGCCCGTGCGCAGCAGGGCTATCCGATCCTGGTGGCGGTGGACGACAGCGGCGTGCTGGGCTATGCCTCATTTGGCGACTGGCGGCCGTTCGAGGGCTTTCGCCACACCGTCGAGCATTCGGTGTACGTGCGTGGCGACCAACGCGGCAAGGGCCTGGGCCCGGTGTTGATGGACGCGCTGATCGAGCGCGCGCGCCACTGCGACAAACATGTGATGGTCGCCGCCATCGAGAGCGGCAACGCCGCATCGATCCGCCTGCACGAACGCCTGGGCTTCAGCATCACCGGGCAGATGCCGCAGGTGGGGGTGAAGTTCGGGCGCTGGCTGGACCTGACCTTCATGCAGCTTTACCTGGATGACAACACCCTTCCCCCTTCAAGGACCTGAAGCCAATGAACACCGCCCAGCTGCACCGCGTCACCCACGAAGGCCTGGCGTACTACCGCGACGGGCTGGTGGCCCTTTTGCTGGATGCGGTGCGCCAGGGCGCGTCGGTGGGGTTTCTGGCCGATATCGACGAGCAGCAGGCCAAGGCCTACTTCGATGAGGTGAAGGCAAAAATGGCCGGTGGCGAGCAACTGCTCTGGGTCATTGCCCACGGGCAGGAAGTGCTGGGCAGCGTGCAGTTGGGGTTGTGCCTGAAGCCCAATGGGCTGAACCGGGCCGAGGTGCAGAAGTTGCTGGTGCACAGCGATGCTCGGCGGCGTGGGCTGGGGCAGCAGTTGATGGGGGCCCTGGAGGCCGAGACGCGGCGGATCGGGCGGAGGATGCTGTTTCTCGATACCGAGGCGGGGTCTGGGGCCGAGGCGTTCTATCGGGCGCTGGGGTACAGCAAGGCGGGGGAGATTCCGGATTATGCCTGCGGACCGGAAGGGGTGTACCGGGCAACAGCGTTGTATTTCAAGGTCCTGGCGCCGGCTTCAGAACGGCGTTGATGCAATCGCGGGGCAAGTCCGCTCCCACGAAGCACCTCGATGCCTGGCGTGGGAGCGGGCTTGCCCCGCGATGCTTTTACTCTTATATCTGGGTAAACCTGCCCAACCGCTGCTTCAACATGCTGTTCTCACTGCGTAACTGCTGCACCTCTTCCAACAGTTCCAGCGCCAGCGCCACCCCTTCCCACTCCAACTCCAGCTCCTGATGCAGCTTCACCGCGCGCTTCAGCGTCACCGGCGCGCGGTCATCGAACACCCACTCCTCGGGCGTTCGCCCTGACGGTTCGACAATGCCGTGCTCGACGATCTCGATCACCCAGTCGGCCGATACATTGGCCTCCTGGCACAGGGTACGCATGTCCAGTTGAACGATCAGGGTGCTGCTCATGATCACTTACTCCATTGAGTCCTCGGATTGAACGCGGCTTTCTCGGAGAGCTGGGTCCACAGTTCGCGCGCGGCGGCGTCGGACTGGGCGGGCATGACCACCTTGAGCTGGGCGTACAGGTCGCCGCGCTCGCCCTGCTTGTTCAAAAGGCCCATGCCCTTGACCCGCAGGCGCTGGCCGCTCTGGCTGTCGGGGCGGATGGTCAGGTTGATCTTGCCGGTCAGGGTCGGCACGGCCACCTTGGCGCCGAGCGCCGCTTCCCACGGTGCCAGCGGCACGGTGATGATCAGGTCATGGCCTTCGACATCGAACAGCGGGTGCGGAGCCATGCGGATGGTCAGGAACAGGTCGCCGTTGGCGCCACCGCCCACGCCCGGCGCGCCCTGGCCCTTGAGACGGATGCGCTCGCCGTCGGTCACCCCGGCGGGGATCTTCACGTTCAGCGTTTTCGTGGTGAACCCGGTACGCTGCCCGGCACCGTTGGTCTGCGGCACCTGGA
>NZ_NIBE01000054.1:52461-104163 GCF_002205115.1 Pseudomonas sp. DrBHI1 | reverse complement strand
AGGGTCTCTTCGAGGAAGACCGCCAGTTCCAGTTCCACGTCCTGCCCTCGCCTGCCGGCACTGCGTTGCTGCCGGCCACCGCCGCCACCAAAGGGGTTGCCGCCCCGGGCGCCGAAGATCGAGCTGAAGAAATCGGAAAAATCGCCACCCTCGAAGCCACCGCCACCACCGCCGCGGGACTCCCAGCCAGGCGGCGCCTGGAACGGCCGGCCATGCTGGCCGCCGTACTTGCGGATTTCGTCGTACTCGGCACGCTTGTCCTTGTCGCCAAGCACTTCGTAGGCCTCGTTGGCCTCCTTGAACTTGTCCTCGGCGTCACGCTCCTTGCTGACGTCGGGGTGATACTTGCGCGCGAGCTTGCGGTACGCGGCCTTGATCGCCTTCTCGTCCGCGCTCGCCTCGACGCCGAGTATCTTGTAATAGTCTTTGAAGTCCATCTATGGATCACCGATGTGAATGTACGTATTGCTATTGAAGATTGGGGTCAAGCATAGCCTTTCAAGGTTCATTCGGGGTTGCGCTATCGCAGACGACCGGTCTTGATTTAGTCGCAGACTGGCATAAACTGCGCGGCCGTTTTGCCTCCGGAAGCTCTCCTTCATGTCTGACGTATCCCCGGCCCGTGCCCTCGGCATCGACTTCGGCACCTCCAACTCCACGGTCGGCTGGCACCGCCCGGGCGTCGAATCGCTGATCGCCCTGGAAGACGGCAAGATCACCCTGCCGTCGGTGGTCTTCTTCAACATCGAGGAGCGTCGCCCGGTGTACGGCCGCCTGGCCCTGCACGAGTACCTGGAGGGCTACGAAGGCCGCCTGATGCGCTCGCTCAAGAGCCTGCTGGGCTCCAAGCTGATCAAGCACGACACCAGCGTGCTGGGCAGCGCCCTGCCGTTCAAGGACCTGCTGGGCATGTTCATCGGCGAACTGAAAAAGCGTGCCGAAGCCGATGCCGGCCGCGAATTCGACCAAGTGGTGCTGGGCCGCCCGGTGTTCTTCGTCGACGAAGACCCGGCCGCCGACCAGGAGGCCGAGGACACCCTGGCGGAGGTTGCGCGCAAGATCGGCTTCAAGGACGTGTCGTTCCAGTACGAACCGATCGCCGCGGCGTTCGACTACGAGTCGGGCATTAGCCGTGAAGAGCTGGTCCTGATTGTCGATATCGGCGGTGGTACCTCGGACTTTACCCTGATCCGCCTGTCGCCCGAGCGTCACCTGGTGGCCGAGCGCCAGAGCGATATTCTCGCCACCGGCGGCGTGCACATCGGCGGTACCGACTTCGACAAGCAGCTGAGCCTACAGGGCGTGATGCCGCTGTTCGGCTACGGCAGCCGGATGAAGAGCGGCGCGCTGATGCCCACCAGCTACCACCTCAACCTGGCCACCTGGCACACCATCAACGCCCTGTACTCGCAGAAGTCGCAACTGGCCCTGGGCAGCATGCGCTATGACATCGAGGACACGCTAGGCATCGACCGCCTGTTCAACCTGATCGAGCAGCGCGCCGGGCACTGGCTGGCGATGGAAGTGGAAGCCAGCAAGATCGAACTGACCGAGCGCGACAGCCGTCGCATCGACTTCGGCCGGATCGAGCCTGAACTGTCGGCCGAGCTGACCCGGGCGCTGTTCGAAGACGCCATCGGCGGGTTGCTGGAGCGGGTGCGCGGCAGCGTGACCGAGCTGCTGGCCAAGGCCGGCGTGAGCGAAGGGCAGGTGGACACGGTGTTCTTCACCGGTGGTTCCAGCGGGATTCCGGCGCTGCGCAACAGCGTGGCGGCGATGCTGCCCAATGCGCGGCATGTGGAAGGCAATATCTTCGGCAGCATTGGCAGTGGGCTGGCGATCGAGGCACGCAAGCGTTACGGCGCCGCCTGAGCCATCCCGGGGCCGCGTGGCGGCCCCGGCAATCCTTCAGACCAACTCCGCCCGCTTCAACTCACTCTTCAGGTAAGCGTAATAGATCGGCCCCGCCACCACCCCCGGCAAGCCGAATGCCGCCTCGAACACCAGCATCGCCAGCAACAGCTCCCAGGCCTTGGCACTGATCTGCCCGCCAACGATCCGCGCGTTGAGGAAGTACTCGACCTTGTGGATAACAATCAGATACCCCAGCGCCGCCATCGCCACCCAGATCGACAGCGACAAGCCGACGATGGTGATCAGGGTGTTGGACATCAGGTTGCCGATCACCGGCAGCAGCCCGAGCAGGAAGGTCAGCACGATCAGCGTCTTGGTCAACGGCAGGTGCACGCCGAACAGTGGTAGCACCACGGCCAGGAAGATGCCGGTAAAGAAGGTGTTGAGCAGCGAGATCTTGATCTGCGCGAAGACGATGTTGCGAAACGCCTGCACCAGCAGGCTCAGGCGCTCGAACAGCGCCGCCGCCAGGGGCTTGCGCCGGGAGATGTCGGGGATGCGCTGCAGGGCGACGATGGCGCCGAGGATCATGCCGATCAGCAGGGTCACGAACATGTGCGCCATGCCCTTGCCCACCAGTTGCAGGTCGCTGAGGTGGCTCTTGATCCAGTCGCCGATGGCCACCTTGAACTCGGCGGCGCTGGCCGGCAGGTAGGCTTCGATGAACGGCGGCAGCTGGCCCCGCGCGCGCTCGACCAGGCCCATGAACTTGTCCAGCGAGGCGCCGGGGTTCTCGGCCTCGTGCAGCAGGAAACTGAAGGCGCCGGCGATCAGCAACGTCAGCGTGCTCACCACCAGGGTGCCGAGCAGCGCCACCGCCAACCAGCGTGCGCGCTGCCCGGCGATCAGCGGTTGCAGGCGCGGGGTGAGCATGTTGACCAGCTCGTAGACCAGCAGGCCGGCCAGCAGGCTCGGCAGCAGCTTCAGCGGCAGCGCCAGCAACAGGCCCGCCATGACGATGATCCAGCTGGCCAGGGTGACCTGGCGGGGAGTGAAAGTCATACAGCCTCAACGGCAGACAGCGGAAAGTCCCGCAGTCTGCCAGCCTTCACGGCAGAGGCATAGGCGCAGGTCATTTCTTCTTCAGGCAGTCACTCATGAAGGTCTTGCGTTCATCGCCCTTGAGCGCCTTGGTGGTGGCGTCGGCGTTGCAGGTCTTCATCTTCTCCTGCTGGGTGGCGGCTTTGGCCGGCTCGGCCTTTTTCAGGCAGGTACTCATGAACGCCTTGCGTTCATCGCCCTTGAGCGCCTTGGCGGTGGCGTCGGCGTTGCAGGTCTTCATCTTTTCCTGTTGCGCGGTGGCGGCGAACCCTTGGCCCGCGATCAACAGGCCCAACACCAGCAGGGGTACGTGCAGCAGCTTCATGGAGTGGTCTCCTTGCCTGCGCGCCGGATGCGCGCTCGTCGCAGCTGAGTGTAGACAAGAATTCTTACATCTCTGTCCGTGCCCGCCGCCGGTACTGCTCCGGGGTGCAATTGGCCTGGCGCTGGAACATGGCGATGAAGGCCGAAGCGCTGCTATAGCCGAGGTCGAAGGCGATGGCCTGGATCGGCGTGCCCGCCTCGAGCGCCTCGATAGCCCGCAGAAAGCGCAGTCGCAAGCGCCATTCGCCGAAGCTCATCCCCAGCTCCCGCAGAAACTGCCGGGCCAGGGTACGCTCGCTGACATGCACCTGCCCGGCCCAATGGGCGAGCGGCCGGTTGTCGCCAGGCCCCGCGTGCAACGCCTTGAGCACCTGGCGCAGGCTGTCGCTGCGGGCGAACGGCAAATAACAGGTCTGCGTCGGCGCCAGGCGCAGTTGGTCGATCAGTACCTGGACCAGGCGCTGGTCGCGCTCGTCCTGGGCGATGTGCAGGTCGCGGCGGGCGAAGTCGCCAAGGATCGCCTTGAGGATGTCGCTGATCACCAGGCTGCAGGGCTGCGCCGGCAGTTCAGCGCACAAGCTGCGCTCCAGATAGACCGAACGGTAGATGATGGCCTGGGGGTTGTAGCAGCCATGCTCCGTCTCCGGCGGCACCCAGACAGCGTAGTGCGGGGGCGAGATGAAGCGCTGGCCCTCGACGTCCAGGTGCATCAGGCCATGGGAGGCATAGTTGAGCTGGCCCCAGGGGTGACGGTGCGGCGGGCTGTGGGTGTCGGCGCCGAATTCGTCGTAGCGGAAGTAGACCGGTGCGGGGAGCCGGTCGAACCGGGGGATGTCGAGGAACTTGCGGGTCATGCTGTCTGCTTCGCGGGACGGGTTGTCTGGATGGAAGTATAGGCATTTGGACAGACAAGCGATAATGGCCGCCACGTGGGAGCGGGCTTGCCCCGCGATTGCACCCGCCCGGCCAACATCATTTCCTGGCCTGGCGCAATCGCGGGGCAAGCCCGCTCCCACGGGTCAACCGCAACTCGAGAATCATCATGAACTACCTCTTCCCCGTCATCGCCATCCTCATCTGGGCCGGCAACACCGTGGTCACCAAGATGTCCGCCGGGGCCATCTTCCCCGCCGAGATCGGCTTCTACCGCTGGCTGCTGGCCGGCCTGCTGTTCACCCCTTTCCTGCTGCCACAGCTCTGGCGCAACCGCACGGCCATCCGCCCGCACCTGGGCAAGATCTTCGTGCTGGGCGTGCTGGGCATGGCCATCTACCAGAGCCTGGCCTACTTCGCCGCCGCCATCACCAGCGCCACCAACATGGGCATCATCCTCTCGTTGATGCCGCTGATGTCGCTGGCCCTGTCCATTGCCTGGCTCGGTCAGCGCCTGACCTATGGCGCGCTGCTGGGCGCGCTGGTGTCGTTCTTCGGCGTACTGGAGGTGGTCTCGGCCGGGCAACCCGGCGTGCTGCTGCACCAGGGGTTGAACGCCGGCGACCTGATGATGCTGGTGGCCACTTTCGCCTATGCGCTGTACAGCTTCCTGTTGAAAAAATGGCAGCTGCGCCTGCCGCCGCTGCAGTTGCTGTACCTGCAGGTGCTGGTGGCGATCCTGGTGTTGCTGCCGCTGTTCCTGCTGTCACCCAAGACCGGGTTGAACGGCCACAACATTGGCCTGGTGCTGTATGCCGGCCTGCTGGCCTCGATGGTCGCGCCACGGGTGTGGATGCAGGCGGTGCACCGTCTGGGGCCAAGCCGGACCACGCTGTTCTTCAACCTGCTGCCGGTGGTCACGGCGGTGATCGCGGCGGTAGTGCTAGATGAGCAGTTGGCCAGTTATCACCTGGTTGGCGGTGTGCTAACGCTGGTTGGCGTGCTGCTGGCCGAGCGTTGGACCACTCCGGTACGGCGTTAGTACGCGGGGAGCGCTGCGCGCTCCTTTCGCGACGCAAGGCCGCTCCCACAGACGAACGCAATCCCCTGGAGCGGCCTTGTGTCGCGATAGGGCTGCGAAGCAGCCCCAGGCTTCTCACAGCCCCGCAGCCTTGAGCCGTGCGGCATGCTCGGTGAACAGCCTCACCGGCTCGGCACCCTTGCCCACCGCGCCCAGCGACTGATTGACGATATCCAGGTGATCGAGCGGGTAGTCGTCCCCGATCACCAGACCCAAGTGCGAGCTGAAGCGCCCGACCATGCCATCGCACTGCCCCTTCTCTCGGACGAAACTGCGGGCGAACAGCCGGCAAAATCGGTTGCTGCCGTCAAACCGGTTCAAGCCTTGGTCGGTGCGCCCTGGCTGCAGGGTGCCGGACCAGGAGTAGTAGCGAACACCGTTCACCTCAGCCGGCCCTTCGCCGCCCCAGACCTCGGGCAGCCCCTGTGGATAAGCCTGGTTGAACAGCGCCACCCCGGCACTGGTCAGCGACTGATGGGAGGCGTGCACGTCGATCGGCAGCGGATCGCGGCGCCAGCCGGTCTCCAGCCAACCCAACACCACAGCGAAGCCATGCAGCACAGCCTTGAGGAAGCGCCCCCGCACAGAGTCACCAGGTGCCGTGCGTTCGAGATGGTCGGCCAGCTCCGAGCCATGATTGGGGCCGGCCACCGACGTCACCGAAGCCACCCGGTCAGGCCGCTTCGCCGCCGCATAGCGGGCACTGAGGGCGCCCTGGCTGTGACCGATCAGGTTGACCTTGTCGGCCCCCGTGCGCTGACAGATGTCCTCGATGATGCCGAGCAGCTGCTCACCCCGCACTTCGCTGGAATGCAGCGGCGACACCTGCACCGGGAATACCTGCGCGCCGCCCCGGCGCAATGCCGGCACGATGCCGAACCAGTAGGGATACACCAGCGCCCGCACGAACCCGAGCATGCCCGGCACCAGCACCAGTGGATAACGCGTGGCCAGCTCCTGACTCATCCCCCTTGCCCTCATCCGTGAACAGACCGGTCCACCCTACAGCGCGACCGGCGACAAGTGCAATCGAACTCCCGGCGCGCCGCGCGGTTCCAAGCAGAACAGACCCTGAGCAAGGAGCGGGACCATGTACAAGCGAACCCTGGCCATCCTTCTGGCAAGCGCCACCCTAGCCGCCTGCGGCAGCCGCCCGGAAAACCCGGTGGACTATGTCACCTATCGCGACGAACCGCTGGTCAAGCAGGTTGAGCACGGCATGACCATGCAGAAGGTCATTGCCATCGGCGGCAGCCCGTCCAACGTCATCGACCTGCCCCACGGCGGCACCTGCAATGACTACATCCTCAACCGTGATGGCCACCAGCAGCCCTACTACGTGCGTTTCGACGCCACCGGCCATGTCGACGCCAAGGGCTTCAAGACCTGCAAGCAACGCCAACAAGACAGCGACGCCGTACACGGCGCATGACACACCATGACTACCCTGATGCTTTCGGAGATGAACATGAGCGTTGAACTGACCGATGTGAAGACCCTGCGCGAACGTGCCCGCCAGCATGTCGAGCAAGGCGCGGTGACCGAGGGTTACCACGCCGATCGTGAAAAGATCCTGCGCCTGCTCAACGAGTCGCTGGCCACCGAGCTGGTCTGCGTCCTGCGCTACAAGCGTCACTACTTCATGGCCAGCGGCATCAAGGCCAGCGTTGCCGCCGCGGAGTTCCTCGAGCATGCCAACCAGGAAGCCGAGCACGCCGACAAGCTGGCCGAACGCATCGTGCAGCTGGGCGGCGAGCCGGACTTCAATCCGGACAACCTGACCAAGAACTCCCACGCGCAGTATGTGGCAGGCAATTCGTTGAAGGAGATGGTGCTGGAGGACCTGGTGGCCGAGCGCATCGCCATCGACAGCTACCGCGAGATCATCCAGTACATCGGCGACAAGGACCCGACCACCCGGCGCATCTTCGAGGACATCCTGGCCCAGGAGGAAGAGCACGCGGACGATATGTCGGACCTGTTGCAGGGGCTGTGATACCTGGGGGCGCTGTGCGCCCCTTTCGCAAAGCCGCTCCCACAGGTCAAGCATATGACTCAAGATCGACGCTTTGCCTGTGGGAGCGGCCTTGCGTCGCGAAAGGGCCGCAAAGCGGCCCTATTTCTTGCCCTTCACCGCCGCCGGCGCCTTGCCAGCGCGCATCTGCTGCAACAACGGCGTGCACTGGTTGGGTTCATCCCCGCTGCTCGGCGCGATCAGCGCCAGCAGCCCCGCCGCCGGGCCGGCCACCACGCCAAGCGCCACCATTCCCGCGCCACGCAGCGCCAGCGGCACCGCCTGCACGCCGGCACTCGGCTTGGCGAACGGTCCGCGCACATACAATGGCGAACGCAGCGAGAACAGACGCAGGCCCTTGGACTCCGGGGTGATCTTCAGGTCCAACTGCTCGCTGGCGAAGTTGGCCGTACCGTTGATGTAGATGATCGCGTTCTCGGTATCGAAAACGAACAAGCGGCTGGTGGCCAGGCCATCCTTGATCCCGACATCCGCTGCGGCACAATTGATCTTCACATCTTCGTCGCCAAACAACTTGCCGATCACGTAGTTGCCCACGTTCAGCCCAGCGATCTCCATCAGGCTGCGGCTGATTGCGCCATCGTTGATCAGCAGGCGTAGATCCCCGTTGGAAGTGCCCAGCAGCGCGGCCACCGAGTTGCCCCGGCCACTGATGTCGGCATCGCCGTTGAGTTCGCCGAAGCTGGTCTGCATCGGCGCGAAGCTGGGGAACAGCTGCTTGAGCTTGAAGCCACGCGCGGTCAGCCGTGCACGACCCTGCAACGGCGCGCTGCGCCCGTCCAGGTGGATGTTGGAATCGAGGTTGCCGCCGGCCACGCCGAAGCGCAGCGGCTCCAGACGCAGCAGGCCGTCCTCGAGGATCACATGGGCGGACAGGTCGTTGAACGGCAGCGTCTCGCTGTGCACGATGCGCTTGCCGGCGAAGGTCACATCGGCGTCCATGGCCCGCCAGCGCTCGGTGCGGAATTCTTCGACCGGCAGCACCTTGCCGGCCGGCTGCTTGCTGGCACCGCCGCGGGCCTTCTGCTCGCTGTTGGAATCGGCGCCGATCAGTGGCGCCAGGTCCTTGAACAGCAGTTGGTTGGAGACCAGGTTGCCGGAGAGCTTCGGCCGGGACTGGCTGGCGACAAAGACCAGGTCGCCGTGAATGTCGCTGTCGCCGATCTTGCCGTTGAAGCCCTCGTAACGGAACTGCGCGCCGCCGGCGGCGTGCAAGTTGGCGGTCAGATGACCATCGGTGGCGTACGGCGGCGTATCGGGCAAGGTCACGCCGGTCAGCGGGTAGAGGTTGCCCAGGCTGTTGCCGGAAAGCTTCAGGCGCAGGTCGAGGGCGCCGAGGTTGCGTGGATCGGTCAGGGTCCCGGCCAGCGCGACCTGGGTATCGCCGATACGCACATCGGCCTGCAGCGGAAACGGCTGGCTGGCGTCCTGCAGCGCCAGCAGGCCGCCGATCTTGCCGGTGCCGGCCACCGCCAGGCCCTTGTAGCGGCCCTGGGCCTTGAAGCCGAAGGCATAGTCCTGGGCATTGCCGGCCTTCTCGGCGCGGGCCTTGCCGACGATGTCGCTGAACGGGATCGGCTTGCCCAGCGGATCGACCTGCACCTTCATGCTGGTCTTCAGCGTCTGGTCGTCAAAGCTGACGTTGCCCTGGTCGAAGCCGATGGCGCCGATGTCCAGCTCCCACTTTGACGGTGCCTCGTTCTCATCCTTGGGCCCGAAATCGAACACCCAGTTGGCCCGGCCATCGGCCAGCCGGGTAAGGCTGGCGCTGGGCTTGACCAGGTCGATGCGCGGGATACTGATGCGCTGGACGATCAGCGGCAAGGGCGCCAGGCGAAAGTCCACACGCTCGAGGGCGACCATGCGCGGCGCCTTGAGCCAGTCGGGGTTGCCCAGGGTGAGGTCCTCGGCGCTGAAGTGCGGCCAGGGCACGAAGGCCCGCCAGCCGCCTTCCTCGGGTTCGGTGCGCCAGTGCACGGCGAGGTTGCCGTTGATCGCGAAGGGCCGCTGCAGCGCTTCGGAGACTTTCTCGTTGAGCAGCGGCTTGACGCGGTTCCAGTCAAAGGTGGCGATCACCACCACCAGGATCGCCAGCAGGGTGGCAAGGGTGGCGAAGGTCCAGATGAGGATTCTGGCAGGGCGCGTCATTGCATGGTTCTCCTGACTGCATGGCACTCATTATGTCGGACTGATGAAAAACCGCCGGGTTTAATCCGTGCGCCATGATAACCAGGATTTTCCTGACGCCTTTCTCAGCTTTTCGTCCACGGACAGCGGCAGTGTTACCGGGGATCAAGCGTGCCTCAGTGTTTGATAAACACCTGAAAACACTGATCCAGAGCCCTCCACGCACAGTATCAATCCTGTCGATTGTTACCATTATCCTGATGAACTTTTCTCTGGAGTTACCAGGCGTAGCATTGGCTTCGTACCCACTTTCCAGCCCCCCGAGGAGCACCGAACCATGAAACGCCATCTGCTGCTGAGCCTGACCCTGTCCGTACTTGCCGCCAACGCCTTCGCCCTGCCAGCCGAAGACCAGCACCTGAGCGCCGAATCGCGCTCCAGCGCCGCCACCGTCAGCCAACCGCTGAACACCTTGGCAGAAGGTGGCGCCGAGCGCCTGCAGGAGCGCGCAGGCCGTGTGGCCGAAGGCGGCTCCGAGCGTCTGCTCGAACGTAACAACCGCGTCGCCGAAGGTGGCTCCGATCGCTTGATTCAACGCAATGACCGGGTTGCCGAGGGTGGCTCGGATCGTCTGATCCAACGCAATGACCGTGTCGCCGAGGGTGGCGCCGATCGCCTCAACGAACGCAACAACCGTATCGCCGAAGGTGGCTCGGATCGTCTGGTCGAACTCAGCCGTGTGAGCTGATCGCCATGGCCGAGAACAACAACCCGCCCCACTGCGCCTGCTACCCTCCAAGCCCGGTCCATTGACCGGGCTTTGTTTTTTTATCCAGAATGCCCAGCCGTACCGTCATAGAATCCTGCCCCATGCTGCCTCGCGCCGAACAGAAGCTACAGACCCGCCAGGCCCTGCTGGATGCCGCCTGCCTGCTCATGGAGAGCGGCCGTGGCTTCGGCAGCATCAGCCTGCGCGAGGTGGCCAAGGCCGCGGGCATCGTGCCCACCGGCTTCTACCGCCACTTCCCCGACATGGATGCGCTGGGCCTGGCCCTGGTTGCCGAGGTGGACACCACTTTCCGCCAGACCATCCGCCTGGTACGCCACAACGAATTCGAGCTGGGCGGCATCACCGACGCCTCGGTGCGCATCTTCCTCGACGTGGTCGTCGCCCACCGGGCGCAGTTCCTGTTCCTCGCCCGCGAGCAATACGGCGGCTCGCAGCCAGTGCGCCAGGCCATCGCCCGCCTGCGCCAGGACATCAGCAACGACCTGGCCACAGACCTGGCACGCATGCCGCGTTGGCAGCATCTGGACGGCGCCGCCTTGGCGGTGATGGCCGACCTGGTGGTCAAGACCGTGTTCGCCACCCTGCCGGAACTGATCGACAGCCCTGAGTCGGGTCATCCACAGGCGCTGACGCCCCAGGAGAAGATCACCCAGCAACTGCGCTTCATCTTCGTGGGCGCGCGGCACTGGCAGGGGCTGGGCAATCCCGGCTGACGCGCCCACGAAGCACTTGTTACATCTGCTACCATGGCGCCCTGCCCGACCGTCACGAGCGCGACCATGTCCGACCCCCGCCCCGCATTGACCCGTTTCCAACAGCACTTCGCCGAGCGCATCGTGCCGCTGTGGCAGGGCCCTGGCTGGAACGCCGACATGGCCCTGCCGTACGAAGCCCTGGACACCCAGCACCGGCCACTGCCGGTGCAACGCTACCGGGCCATGGCCTGCGCCCGCCAGCTGTACCTGTTCAGCAGCCGCATCGGTCAACCGGGCGCCGCCGAACGCGCCGCCGCGCTGTTCCGTTCGCTGCAGAAGCACTTCCACGACGCCGAGCACGGCGGCTGGTTCTACAGCATCGACGCGCAGGGCAAGCCGTTGGACCGACGCAAGGACCTCTACACCCACGCCTTCATCGTGTTCGCCTGTGCCCATTACTGGGGCAAGGTCGGAGAAGGCCTGGTGGAAGCCACGCTCAACGGTGCCCTCGAAGTCGTTGCCGAGCAGTTCGCCCGTGACGATGGCCTGTACGAGGCCAGCCTCGCTGAGGACTGGTCGGACCTGGGCAGCGGCTCGCTGCAGAACCCGCAGATGCACCTGGCCGAGGCTTTCCTTCAGGTACTGGCCGTGCGCGAGGACGACGAGGTTCGCCAGTCGCTGCTGCAGTTGTGCGACGCGCTGCAGGTGCAATTCATCGAACAGCGCCACGGCCTGATGCTGGAAAAACCACGCGGGTCTGTGGATAACTGGTTCGAGCCGGGGCACCAGTTCGAATGGTTCTACTTGCTGGACACCTCGCCGCTGCTGCGCGGGACAGCGCTGCACGCTTCCATCACCCGCGCCTTCGACTACGCCGAGCAGTACGGTGTGAAAGATACGGCGGTGCTGGCGATGCTCGATGTGGACGGCAAGGTCATCGATGCGACCCAACGGATCTGGGCCCAGGCCGAGTACCTGCGGGCGCTGGCCTTGCGGCCAGGAAGCGAGGCGAGGTTGCTGGCGCAGCTACAGGCGCTGGAGTCGCGATTCCTGCATGACGGTGGCTGGCATGAGTGCCGTGATGGTAATGGCGCGGTCAGCCGCCACGACATGCCATCGACTACGCCGTATCACCTGGCGACCTGCCTGGAAGGCTTGCAGCGCCTGATCTGACACAATCGCGGGGCAAGCCCGCTCCCACGCCATCGTGGGAGCGGGCTTGCCCCGCGATCATTGGCGTATCAGCCCTTGGCCGACCGGTCGATCGAGAACCCTGCCCAGTCCTGGCTCACTGGCATCAGCTCAAGGCTGTTGATGTTGATATGTGCCGGCTGGTTGAGAATCCAGAAGATGGTCTCGGCGATGTCCTGCGGCTGGATTGGCTCGGCGCCGGCATAGGTGGCGTCATACTTGGCTTGGTCACCGCCGAAGCGCACCAGCGAGAACTCGCTCTCGCACAGCCCCGGCTCGATATTGCTCACCCGCACGCCCGTTCCTCGCAGGTCGCAGCGCAGGCTCAGGGAAAACTGGCCGACGAAGGCCTTGGTGCCGCCATACACATTCGCGCCCGGGTACGGGTAGTTGCCCGCCACCGAACCGACGTTGAGGATCGACGCGCCACGCCCATGGGCAATCAATCGAGGCAACAGCAGGCGAGTGGTGTACATCAGCCCCTTGATGTTGGTGTCGACCATGGTTTCCCAGTCGTCCAGGCTGCAGTTCTGCGCGGCGTCCACGCCCAGCGCCAGGCCGGCGTTGTTGACCAGGCCCTGCAGCTTGTCGAAGCTCGGCGGCAGGCTGGCGATGGCGGCTTCCATCGCCTGACGGTCACGCACATCGACCACCAGGCCGTGCACCTCGGTCTTGGCCGACAGTTCCTGGCACAACGCATCCAGGCGCTCCTTGCGCCGACCGGTGAGTACCAGCTTCCAGCCGGCGTCGGCGAAACGGCGGGCGGTGGCCTCGCCAAAACCGGACGTCGCGCCAGTGATGAATACGGTGGATGTCATGCTCTTCTCCTTAGCGTTGGATTGTCGTCGACAGGCCTCGCAGCATGCCCGGCGCAGGGCTCAACCACAACCGTCATCACCGCTGGTCAAAAAATGTACTAACCTCGCTGAGGCCCGTGGTAGAAGGGCTGCACCGGGCTATGCGCACCTTATCCACAAGGCTTTCCCCATGGATTGGGGGCAACTCGTCGGGTCAAGGGAACCTCTGCGCGCTGTGGACATCCGTGGATGATGGCGCAAGGCTTTCAACCATGCCGTCTCTGGCGGTCTGTCCAAGGTTTTCCCACAGAGTTATCCACAAAAATTTCCCCGCTGTGGGTAAATCCATGGGCTGCGCAAAACACATGCAAAATCATGCACAAACCGTTATTGGTCAAAAAACGACCAAATGCTCGAACGCGCTGATTTATCTGGGCTGGAGCGAGGTGCCACCATGTTTTCCACAGGCGGTTCCACATAATCCGTGGAAAGTTTTCCACTTGTGGAAACAAGGGTTTGCAGTGGGGTTGTGGCGTGTTTCAAGAAAGATATGCGACAAGTTGTCCACATCTGCCGTCTGGCATAAAACGCATCGCGGGGCAAGCCCGCTCCCACAGGCCCAAATGAGGCGCTTGTGGGAGCGGGTTTGCCCCGCGATCTGTGGAATGTAACTCAGTGCCCGCCCAGATAGGCGTTACGCACCTCCTCGTTGACCAACAGCTCCTGCCCGGTCCCGGTCATGCGGATCTGCCCGTTGACCATCACATAGGCCCGGTCCGACAGCTTCAGCGCATGGTTGGCGTTCTGCTCCACAAGGAAGATGGTCATGCCGGTCTGCGCCAGCTCGCGCAGGGTGGAGAAGATCTGCTTGACCACGATCGGTGCCAGCCCCAGCGAGGGCTCATCGAGCAGCAGCAGCTTGGGCCGGCTCATCAGCGCCCGGGCGATGGCGAGCATCTGCTGCTCGCCGCCGGACATGGTCATGGCACGCTGGTTGCGCCGCTCCTTGAGCCGTGGGAACAGCTCGAACATGCGCTGCATGTCCTCACCGGCATGTTTGTCGCCAATCGGAATGGTGCCCATCATGAGGTTCTCCTCAACGGTCATGTCGGGGAACACCCGCCGCCCCTCCGGAGACTGGGCGATACCGTTGGAGGCAATGTAGTGCGACGACTTGCGGGTGATGTCGGTGCCGCGATAGACGATCTGCCCGGAGGCCGCCCGCGGCTGGCCGAAGATCGACATCAGCAGTGTCGACTTGCCCGCGCCATTGGCGCCGATCAGGCTCACCGTCTCGCCCTCGTTGATATGCATGGAGACTTTCTTCAGGGCCTGGATCGGCCCGTAGAACACATCCAGGTCCTTAAGCTCAAGAATGGGCGCACTCATATCAGCTCCTCTTCATCTGCACCCAGGTAGGCGGCGATCACCGTCGGGTTGTGGCGGATGTCCTGCGGCGTGCCTTCGGCGATCACGTTGCCGTGGTCGAGCACGACGATATGATCGGAGATGCTCATGACCATGCCCATGTCGTGCTCGATCAGCACCACGGTGATGTCGTGCTCATCGCGCAGCACGCGGATCATGCGGCTCAGGGCCTCGGTCTCCTGCGGGTTGAGGCCGGCGGCCGGCTCGTCCAAGCAGATGATCTTCGGCCGCGTGCACATGGCCCGGGCGATTTCCAGGCGGCGCTGCTGGCCGTATGACAGCTCGCCAGCCAGGCGGTTGGCGCAATCGACCAGGTCGACCACCTCCAGCCAGTAGAACGCATGGTCCAGCGCGTCGCTCTCGGCCTTGCGGTAACCCGGGGTATTGAGCACGCCGGCCAGCAGGTTGCGGTTGACCCACATGTGCTGGGCCACCAGCAGGTTTTCCACCACCGACATTTCCTTGAACAGGCGAATGTTCTGGAAGGTCCGTGCAAGACCTGCGCGGTTGACCAGGTGGGTACCGCCGAACATCTTGTAGTACAGGCGGTTGGCGAAGCGCGCCGGCGAGACGAAGTCCGCCGCCTGGAAGCGCTCGCCGAGCAGTTGGATGACGTTGGTGTGGCTGCCGCGCACGTTCAGCTCGATACGTCCGCCGCTGGCCTTGTAGAAGCCGGTGAGGCAGTTGAACACGGTGGTCTTGCCGGCGCCGTTGGGGCCGATCAGGGCGAAGATCTGGTTGCGCTTGACCTTCAGGCTGACATCGCTGAGCGCCTTGATCCCGCCGAACTGCATCATCAGGTTGTCGACCGACAGAATGATTTCGTCGCTCATGGCGCCACTCCTTTACGCGGGACCACACCGGTACGGCTGATGCGGATCAGCCCCCGCGGTCGCCAGATCATCATCAGCACCATCAGCACGCCGAACAGCAGCACCCGGTACTCGGAGAAACTGCGCAGCAGCTCCGGGGCCACGGTCAGCACGAACGCGGCGATCACCACGCCCACGGTCGAGCCCATGCCGCCGAGCACGACGATGGCGAGGATCAGTGCCGACTCGAAGAAGGTGAACGACGATGGGTTGACGAAGCCCTGGTAGGTGGCGAAGAACACCCCGGCCAAACCAGCGGTGGAGGCGCCCAGGGTGAACGCCGAGAGCTTGACCAGCACGTGATTCAGGCCCATGGAACGGCAGGCGATCTCGTCCTCGCGCAGGGCTTCCCAGGCGCGGCCCACCGGCATGCGAGTCAGCCGGTGCTTGATGTACAGCACCGCCAGCACCACCAGGAACAGCACGGCGTAGATGAACACGAACTTCAGGTTGGGGTTGTAATCGAAGCCAAAGAACTCATGGATCGGCACTCCGCCATCCTTGGCCCGGCGGCCGAACTCCAGCCCCAGGAAGGTCGGCGACGGCGCCGGCATGCCATTCGGGCCGCCGGTGAACGACAGCCAGTTGTTCAGCACCAGGCGAATGATCTCGCCGAAGCCCAGGGTGACAATGGCCAGGTAATCGCCGTGCATGCGCAACACCGGGAACCCGAGGATGCACCCCGCCAGCGCCGCGGCGATCGCCGCCAGCGGCAGCACGCTCCAGAAGCCCAGGCCCAGGTACTGGTAGCCGAGGGCCAGGCCATAGGCGCCGATGGCGTAGAACGCCACGTAGCCCAGGTCGAGCAGGCCCGCCAGGCCCACCACGATGTTAAGGCCCAGGCCCAGCAGCACGTATATCAGGCCGAGGATGACCACGGTCAGCAAGTACTTGTTGGCGAACACCGGGAACACGATGGCGATGACGATCAGCGCCGGGATGATGTAGCGCAGCCGCGACTTGTAGTCCGGCGCCAGTACATGCACGCCCGAACCACCGCTATCGAAGCCCTGGAGCATGCGCTGGCCGGTCGGTGTCTGCAGGAATAAGCTGAGGATGAAACGCCCGGCCATCACACCGCCGACCAGCCAGGCCACGCGGGCCGGTTCGGCGTTGAAGCTGTAGCCGTCAAGTACCACGCCGACGACCGGACCGAAGACGATGAGGGCCAGCAGACCGGCGACGATCGTCTCCAGCAGGCTGCGTTTGAGGTCGAAACCTTTGGTTTGGGCAACAGAGGCAGAATTGGCAGCGGACATATTCACACCTTAGCCACGAGCGGGCGACCCAGCAGGCCTTGGGGACGGAAGATGAGGATCATCACCAGCAGCGAGAAGCTGAACACGTCCTTGTAGTCGGAGTTGATCAGGCCGGAGAACAACGATTCTGAGATCCCCAGGATAATGCCGCCGAGCATCGCCCCCGGCAGCGAGCCGATACCGCCGAGCACAGCGGCGGTGAAGGCCTTGATGCCGATGATGAAGCCGGCGTAGAAGTCGAAGGTGCCGTAGTTCATGGTGATCAGCACGCCGGCCAGCGCGGCCATCACCGCGCCGATGACGAACACGTAGGAGATCACCCGGTCGGTGTTGATGCCCAGGATCGAAGCCATCTTGCGATCCTGCTGCGTCGCTCGGCACATGCGCCCGAGCTTGGTGTACTTGATGACGTAGGTGAGCAGCGCCATGCCAACGAAGGCGGCCACCAGGATGAAGATCTTGGTGTAGGTCAGTTGCACGAAGCCGGTGCCCACTTCGATGCGCATGGCGCCTTCGAGCAGGGTCGGCACGCCTTGCTGGCGGGCGCCCTGGCTGATCTGCGCGTAGTTCTGCAGGATCAGCGAGATGCCGATGGCGCTGATCAGCGGAGCCAGGCGGGTGGAGTTGCGCAGAGGCTTGTAGGCGATGCGTTCGATGGTGAAGCCATAGACGCCGGTGACGACGATGGTGAACAACAGGGTGCCCAGCATCAGCAGCGGAAACGACTCGATACCAAAGTAGGCCAGCAATGCCAGGCTGATCGCCGCGAGGTACGCGGAGATCATGTACACCTCGCCGTGCGCGAAGTTGATCATGCCAATGATGCCATAGACCATTGTGTAGCCGATGGCGATCAGGCCGTAGACCGACCCGAGGGTCAGGCCGTTGACCAGTTGCTGCAGGAAAATACCATCCATAACGCAATCTCACCTGATTGAGATCGCACGAGCGCCGACCACGCAGGGTCCGGATGCAACGGCCCTCGCAGCGCAGAACTGTGCAGATCTACTGACAATGACAGGTACCGCGGGGCCACGGCCCGGAGCATGGCGCGCCCGGGCCGGATGCCGTTGTTATTGTTGTTTTTCCAGCTGGTGGTACTTGCCGTTGGCATCCCACTGGTAGACCACGTAGTCGGAGACGGTCAGGTCGCCCTTCTTGTCCCACTTCTTCTCGCCCATGACGGTCTTGACCGGGTTGGCCTTCAGCCACTTGGCGGCATCCTCGCCCTTGTTCGACTTGGCGCCGTTGAAGGCGGCGGCCAGGGCCTGGACCGAAGCGTAGGCGTACAGGGTGTAGCCTTCAGGCTCGGTGCCGTTCTTGCGGAACTCCTCCACCACCGCCTTGCTGTCGGGCAGCAGGCGCGGGTCGGCGCCGAAAGTCATGTACACGCCGTTGGTATACTGGGCGCCGCCGGCGGTGGCCACCAGTTCGTCGGTGACGATGCCGTCGTCGGACATGAACGCCACATCCTTCAGGCCCTGCTCGCGCAGCTGACGCACCAGCGGACCGGCCTCGGGGTGCAGGCCGCCGAAGTAGACGACATCGGCACCGGCGGCGCGGATCTTGGTGACCACGGCGCTGAAGTCCTTCTCGCCACGGGTCAGGCCTTCGTACAGCACCGGCGTGACGCCGCGCTTGATCAGCTGCGCCTTGGTGGCGTCGGCCAGGCCCTGGCCATAGGTGTCCTTGTCGTGCAGCACGACGACCTTCTTGCCCTTGAGCACATCGACGATGTAGTTGCCGGCGACGATGCCCTGCTGGTCGTCACGGCCGCACATGCGGAACATCGCATCAAGGCCACGCTCGGTTACTTGCGGGTTTGTGGAACCGGGGGTGATGGCGATCACGCCTGCGTCTGCATATACCTCGGAAGCCGGAATGGTGTTGGAAGAACAGAAGTGCCCCACTACACCAGCCACCTTGTCCTGGTCGACCAGACGGTTCGCCACGGCCACGGCCTGCTTCGGCTCGCAGGCGTCATCGCCCTTGACCAGGACGATCTTCTCGCCGTTCACGCCACCGGCCTTGTTGATCACATCGGCCGCTGCCTGCGCACCTTTCATGTACTGCTCGCCAAACGCTGCGTTGGCCCCGGTCATGGGACCCGCGACGCCGATCTTGATGTCGGCCTGAACATACGAAGAAACACCCAGTGCCGTGGCTACGGCCAGTGCCAGGAAACCTTTCTTGTAAAACGTCTGCGACATGAGGTGGTGCTCCTAGAGTATTTTTTTTGGTTGGCACTACAACTTCTCAGCCCTGTGCTCCGAGCAAGGGCCGTGCCAGTGGTTTTGTCTTCCGGGAAAACACACGACAGGGAGTGAACAGAGGCGACCGGCGGCCTTTTCTTTATTGAGCGTGCAACCGTCTACTGCGGAGCAAGCGCTACCGACACACCTAGACAAGGAGCAACCTCCGAGCGCCATCATTGCAACCCTTGCGAGTGTTAACGTGCAACCGACCTGTAACAGCGGACGTCACCGAACTGCACACCGCTGGTGCGTGACTGCTACAGGCAGCACCGTTTGAAGGCTAGCTGGCGCACGGAAAATTACCTGCAAAGGCCAGGATCGCGAGCGGCGTGGGAGCGGGCTTGCCCCGCGATCTGGCACAATGGTCGCCATTGCCCGCCTTGGAGCTTCCCCCTGATGAGCGAGAGCGCATTCGCCGAGCGCATCGTGCACAACCTGCTCGACACCGACTTCTACAAACTGACGATGATGCAGGCCGTCCTGCACAACTACCCGGACGCCGACGTCGAATGGGAGTTCCGCTGCCGCAATGGCGAGGACTTGCGGCCCTACCTGGGCGAGATCCGCAACCAGCTCGAACGGCTCAGCGAGTTGACCCTGGATGACGACCAACTGGCGTTCCTCGAGCGCATCAGCTTCCTCAAGCCGGACTTCCTGCGCTTCCTGCGCCTGTTCCGCTTCAACCTGCGTTATGTGCGCATCGGTATCGAAAACGATCAGCTGTTCCTGCGCCTGCGCGGCCCCTGGCTGCATGTGATCCTGTTCGAGGTGCCGTTGCTGGCGATCATCAGCGAGGTGCGCAACCGCCACCTGCATCCGCGCATGCGCCTGGCCGAAGCCCGCGACCAGCTGCATCGCAAGTTCGACTGGCTGCGCGCCCACGCCAGCGATGACGAACTGGCCCATCTGCAGGTGGCCGACTTCGGCACCCGCCGGCGTTTTTCCAGCCGCGTACAGGAAGAAGTAGTGCGGGTGCTGCGCGATGAGTTCCCAGGCCGTTTCGTCGGCACCAGCAACGTCGACCTGGCATGGAAACTGGATATCAAGCCCCTGGGCACCATGGCCCACGAGTGGATCATGGCCCACCAGCAGCTCGGCCCGCGGTTGATCGACAGCCAGATCGCCGCGCTGGACTGCTGGGTCCGCGAATACCGTGGATTGCTCGGCATCGCCCTGACCGACTGCATCACCATGGACGCGTTCCTCCAGGACTTCGACCTGTACTTCGCCAAGCTGTTCGACGGCCTGCGCCACGACTCGGGCGAGCCGGTGGCCTGGGCCGAGAAAGCCATCGCCCACTACCAGAAGCTGGGGATCGACCCGATGACCAAGACCCTGGTGTTCTCCGACGGCCTGAACCTGACCCGCTCGCTGGAGATCTTCCGGGCCCTGCGTGGGCGCATCAATGTCAGCTTCGGTATCGGTACCAACCTGACCTGCGACATCCCCGGTGTGGCGCCGATGAACATCGTGCTTAAAATGACCGACTGCAACGGCTCGCCGGTGGCGAAGATCTCCGACGAAGCCGCCAAGACCCAGTGCCGCGACGAGAACTTCGTCACTTACCTGCGTCACGTATTCAAAGTCCCCAGCAAGGAGTAACCCATGCAAGCCGTTCAGCAAGAGATTGCCCGGGCGCTCAAGGTGCAGCCGCCGTTCGCAGACGCCGCCGCGCTCGAGCGGGAAGTCGCCCGGCGCGTGGCCTTCATCAAGGACTGCCTGGCCAATGCCCGGCTCAAGACCCTGGTCCTGGGCATCAGCGGCGGCGTCGACTCGCTGACCGCCGCCCTGCTCGCCCAGCGTGCCATCAACGAGCTGCGCAGCGAGACCGGCGACCAGGCCTACACCTTCATCGCCGTGCGCCTGCCGTACCAGGTGCAGCACGACGAGCACGACGCCCAGGCCTGCCTGGAGGTGATCAAGGCCGACGAGGTGCACACCATCGACATCGCCCCGGCGGTGAAGGCCCTGGCGGCGGAAGTTCAGGAACTGAAAAATGGCTCGCCGACCCTGGTGGACTTCGTCGTCGGCAACGTCAAGGCGCGCACGCGCATGGTCGCCCAGTACACCGTCGCCGGTGCCCGCGCGGGCCTGGTGATCGGCACCGACCACGCCGCCGAGGCGGTGATGGGGTTCTTTACCAAGTTCGGTGACGGGGCGTGCGACCTGGCGCCGCTGAGCGGGCTGGTGAAGAACCAGGTACGAGCCATTGCGCGCAGCTTCGGCGCGCCAGAGTCGCTGGTGGAGAAGGTGCCGACCGCGGACCTGGAAGACCTCGAGCCAGGCAAGCCGGACGAGGCGTCACACGGCGTGACCTACCAGCAGATTGATGCCTTCCTGCATGGGCAGCCGGTCGATCAGGCAGCGTTCGACATCATCGTCGCCACCTACCGCAAGACCCAGCACAAGCGCGAGCTGCCGTTCGCGCCCTGAATAGCATGAGGTTGAACGTGGGAGCGGGCTTGACCCGCTCCCACAGGGTACTGCGTCAGACGTTGATTACTTGACGATGACCTTGCCCTTCATCATCGCGATGTGGCCCGGGAAGGTGCAGAAGAAGCTGTAGTCGCCACCGGCTTCCAGCTTGGTGGCATCGAACTTCACTTCGGTTTCTTTCTCAGGCGCGCCGATCATCTTGGTGTGGGCGATGATCGCGGCGTTATCGGCCTTGATGTAATCCTTGTCCAGGCCCTGGGACATGCCTTCGGTGGCGATGGCCTGCATGTCGGCGGT
Organism: Pseudomonas sp. DrBHI1; assembly: GCF_002205115.1. NCBI lineage: Bacteria > Pseudomonadati > Pseudomonadota > Gammaproteobacteria > Pseudomonadales > Pseudomonadaceae > Pseudomonas > Pseudomonas sp. DrBHI1. Next base: position 82,748 of record NZ_NIBE01000054.1, on the reverse strand, counting down.
CTTGCTGATGACCAGGTTATGGCCCATGACGTTCTTCGGCAGGCTGCCGGAGTGGGTCAGTTTTACGGTGAACTCCTTGCAGCTCTTGTCGACGGTGATTTCCTTGGTATTGAAGGACATCTGGTCAGTCGAGTCGACAGTCACCGAGCACTTGTCAGCAGCGAAGACAGAGGCGCTGGCGAGGGTCAGCAGGGATACCGCTACAGCTTTCGCAAACATCATGAATCTCCTTGGCAGGGTTTTATCAATTGCGAGACTGCCTGAAAATCGGACGCCCGTACCTGATGTGGGTCAAGGGGTGTCAAGTGGCCAGACAGTAGATTTGTTCAATGGATTGTATACAACCAATCAAAGTGCACATCATGCCCTCTTGATAGACGATGGGACAACCTCTCATTTAGGAGTTGAATGAAATGTCCCTTTCCAGCTTCATGAACAGCCTGCTCGCCGCTTACGCTCACGGCGCCAGTGGCGCCATCTGCGAGTTCGCCCGCCCCGAATGATCCCCCTTGGAAGCGACAGGCATGCGCCTTACCCTGTGCGCGCATGTAAAGGGAGATAAGCAATGCCTGTACGTTCCGTTTGTATCTTCTGTGGCGCCAGCATCGGTGCCAACCCCGCCTACCGCGAAGCCGCCGTGGCCCTGGGCCAGGCCATCGCACGCCGTGGCCTGACCTTGGTCTACGGCGGTGGCGCGGTCGGCCTGATGGGCACCGTCGCCGATGCCGCGCTGGCCGCCGGTGGCGAAGTCATCGGTATCATTCCGCAAAGCCTGATGAACGCCGAGATCGGCCACAAGGGCCTGTCCCGCCTGGAAGTGGTGGACGGCATGCACGCGCGCAAGGCGCGCATGGCCGAGCTCAGCGATGCGTTCATCGCCCTGCCGGGCGGCCTGGGCACGCTGGAGGAGCTGTTCGAGGTGTGGACCTGGGGGCAGTTGGGCTATCACGCCAAGCCGCTGGGGCTGCTGGATGTGAACGGGTTCTATGAAAAGCTGGGCGGGTTCCTCGACCATATCGTCGAAGAGGGCTTCGTGCGGCCGCAGCATCGGGCGATGCTGTTGCTGGGGCAGCAGCCGGATGAGCTGCTGGACGGGATGGATCGGTTCGAATCGCCGGTGTTGCCGAAGTGGGTCGACAAGCAGCCGGATTGAAAGCTGAGAGCCTGGGACCGCGTTGCGGTCCTTTCGCGATACAAGGCCCACGCACTTCGATCAGCGTACGCTGTATTTCTGTGGGAGCGGCCTTGTGTCGCGAAAGGGCTGCGACGCAGCCCCATGGCCGGTAGATCAGCGCGGAATGACCGGCTGGCGCGGCTTCTTGCCCTTGCCGCCCTTGGCCGCTTCCTTGCGTTCCTTGGCCGCCTGCTGGTTGCGGGCGAACGCCTCGGCCTTGGCCTTCTCGCGCTTGTCCCACGGCTTGCTGCCGTCGCTGGCGCGCGGTGGCAGGCCGGTGTGCTGGGTGAGGATCTTCTGGTCCTTGCCCACCTTGTGGCTGCCGGCCGGCGTCGAGTTCTTGCGTCGGGCGCTTTGGTAGCTGTCGGTCTGCGGCTGGTGCAGCGGGATCAATTGGTGCTTGCCCGGGCCGATCAGGTCGGCGCGGCCCATGCGCTGCAACGCTTCACGCAGCATCGGCCAGCCCTTCGGATCGTGGTAGCGCAGGAACGCCTTGTGCAACCTGCGCTGCTCCTCGCTCTTGACTATCTCCACCCCTTCGCTCTTGTAGGTGACCTTGCGCAGCGGGTTCTTGCCCGAGTGGTACATGGCCGTGGCCGAGGCCATCGGCGAGGGGTAGAACGCCTGCACCTGGTCGGCGCGGAAACCGTTGCCCTTGAGCCAAAGGGCCAGGTTCATCATGTCTTCGTCGGTGGTGCCCGGGTGCGCGGCGATGAAGTACGGGATCAGGTACTGCTCCTTGCCCGCTTCCTTCGAGAACTTCTCGAACATACGCTTGAAGCGGTCGTAGGTGCCGATGCCCGGCTTCATCATCTTGTCCAGCGGACCACGCTCGGTGTGCTCCGGGGCGATCTTCAGGTAGCCGCCGACGTGGTGGGTGACCAGCTCGCGCACGTATTCCGGCGACTCGACCGCCAGGTCGTAGCGCAGGCCCGAGGCGATCAGGATCTTCTTCACCCCCGGCAAGGCGCGGGCCTTGCGGTACAACTCGATCAGCGAGCTGTGGTCGGTGTTGAGGTTCTCGCAGATGCCCGGGAACACGCACGACGGCTTGCGGCAGTGCCTCTCGATGTCGTGGCTCTTGCAGGCGATGCGGTACATGTTGGCGGTCGGGCCGCCAAGGTCGGAGACCACGCCGGTGAAGCCCGGCACCTTGTCGCGCATCTCCTCGATCTCGTGCAGGATCGACTCGTGGGAGCGGTTCTGGATGATCCGGCCTTCGTGCTCGGTGATCGAGCAGAAGGTGCAGCCACCGAAGCAGCCACGCATGATGTTCACCGAGAAGCGGATCATCTCGTAGGCCGGGATGCGCTCCTTGCCATAGGCCGGGTGCGGGACGCGTGCGTAGGGCATGCCGAACACATAGTCCATTTCCTCGGTGGTCATGGGAATGGGTGGCGGGTTGAACCACACATCCACGTCGCCATGCTTCTGCACCAAGGCGCGGGCATTGCCCGGGTTGGTCTCCAGGTGCAGCACGCGGTTGGCGTGGGCGTAGAGCACCGGGTCGTTGCGTACCTTCTCGAACGACGGCAGGCGGATCACCGACTTCTCGCGGGTGACGCTCGGGCTGTCGAGGATCTGCACGACCTTGGCTTCGTTCGGGTCTTCCTGCTCGCCCTTGGCCTGCTCGATGGCACAGGCCTGGGTGTCCTGGGTGTTCACGTACGGGTTGATGATCTTGTCGACCCGGCCCGGACGGTCGATGCGCGTGGAGTCGATCTCGAACCAGCCCTGCGGGGTGTCACGGCGAATGAACGCGGTGCCGCGCACATCGGTGATGTGCTCGATGCTTTCACCCTGGGACAGGCGCTGGGCGACCTCGACGATCGCCCGCTCGGCGTTGCCGTAAAGCAGGATGTCGGCGCTGGCATCGACCAGGATCGAGTGGCGGACCTTGTCCTGCCAGTAGTCGTAGTGGGCGATGCGGCGCAGCGAGGCCTCGATGCCGCCGAGCACGATCGGCACGTGCTTGTAGGCTTCCTTGCAGCGCTGGCTGTACACCAGGCTGGCGCGGTCCGGACGCTTGCCGGCCATGCCGCCGGGGGTGTAGGCGTCATCGGAACGAATCTTCTTGTCCGCGGTGTAGCGGTTGATCATCGAGTCCATGTTGCCCGCCGCGACGCCGAAGAACAGGTTCGGCTCGCCGAGCTTCATGAAGTCGTCCTTCGACTGCCAGTTCGGCTGGGCGATGATGCCCACGCGGAAACCCTGGGCTTCCAGCAGACGGCCGATGATGGCCATGCCGAACGACGCATGGTCGACGTAGGCGTCGCCGGTCACGATGATGATGTCGCAGGAATCCCAGCCGAGCTGATCCATCTCCTCCCTGCTCATCGGCAGGAAAGGCGCTGGCCCGAAGCATTCGGCCCAGTACTTGGGATAGTCGTAGAGTGGTTTGGCTGCTTGCATGTCAGTGACCGGTTCTAATGTGCAGGAAAATCGCGGGCGCGGAATATAGCACAAATTTTGACCAAATCCGACGGTGATGGTCGGATTCATGGACGGGCGAACAGGCCAGCGGCTTATTCGTCGTCGTCGAAGTTGTACATGCCCGGCGCGAGGTTCTCGAAGCGGGTGTACTTGCCGATGAACGCCAGGCGCACGAAGCCGATGGGGCCGTTACGCTGCTTGCCGATGATGATCTCGGCCACGCCCTTGTGCTCGGTCTCGGGGTGATACACCTCGTCACGGTAGACGAACATGATCACGTCGGCGTCCTGCTCGATCGCACCCGATTCACGAAGGTCGGAGTTGACCGGACGCTTGTTGGGCCGCTGCTCCAGGGAGCGGTTGAGCTGCGACAGGGCGATCACCGGGCAGTTGAATTCCTTGGCCAGCGCCTTGAGCGAGCGGGAGATCTCGGAAATCTCGTTGGTCCGGTTGTCACCGGCCGAACCCGGAATCTGCATCAGCTGCAGGTAGTCGACCATGATCATGGCGATCTCGCCATGCTCGCGCGCCAGTCGGCGGGTACGTGCCCGCATCTCCGAGGGGCTGATACCGGCGGTATCGTCGATGAACAGCTTGCGGTCGTTGAGCAGGTTCACCGCCGAGGTCAGCCGCGGCCAGTCATCGTCGTCCAGCTGACCGGAACGCACCTTGGTCTGGTCGATCCGCCCGAGCGAGGAGAGCATACGCATGATCAACGACTCACCGGGCATCTCGAGGGAGAACACCAGCACCACCTTGTCGCTGCGCAACACGGCGTTTTCCACCAGGTTCATGGCGAAGGTGGTCTTGCCCATCGACGGACGGCCGGCAACGATGATCAGGTCGGCTGCCTGCAGGCCGCTGGTCTTCTCATCCAGGTCGGTGAAGCCGGTGGACACGCCAGTGATGTCGCTGTCGGAGTTGAACAGCGTGTCGATGCGGTCGATGGCCATGGTCAACAGCTCGTTGACCCCCACCGGGCCACCGGTCTTCGGCCGCGCCTCGGCGATCTGGAAGATCTGCCGTTCGGCGTCGTCGAGGATCTCCTCGGCGTTGCGCCCCTGGGGGTTGAAGGCGTTGTCGGCGATGTCGGTGCTGATGCTGATCAACTGACGCAGCGTGGCACGCTCGCGGATGATCGCGGCGTAGGCCTTGATGTTAGCCACCGACGGGGTGTTCTTGGCCAGCTCGGCCAGATACGCCAGGCCACCGACCTGGGTGGACACGCCTTCCTTGTCCAGCTGCTCATGCAGGGTCACCACGTCGAACGGCTGGTTCGCGTCCACCAGCTTGTGGATGGCGCGGAAAATCAGGCGGTGGTCATGCCGGTAGAAATCGCCGTCCGACACCTGGTCCAGTACCCGCTCCCAGGCGTTGTTGTCCAGCATCAGGCCACCGAGCACGGCCTGTTCGGCCTCGATGGAATGCGGCGGCACCTTCAGGGCGGCGGTTTGCAGGTCGAGCTGTTCGGGGGTGGTGATCTCGTTCATGGCCACGAAAGAATTCTGGGGGATGAAAAAGACAAAGGGCACGGCCTGTTAAACACAGGACCGTGCCCGATGTTAACCGTCTGACCCACAAGGAGCCAGCCAGTCAGCGCAGCTTAGGCAGCTACGACGACCACACGTACAGTGGCTTCAACGTCGCTGTGCAGGTGCACGGCTACGTCGTATTCGCCAACCTGACGGATGGTGCCGTTCGGCAGACGAACTTCAGCCTTGGCCACTTCAACGCCGGAGGCGGTCAGGGCGTCAGCGATGTCGTGGGTGCCGATCGAACCGAACAGCTTGCCTTCGTCGCCAGCGGTGGCAGTGATGGTCACTTCCAGCTCGGCCAGTTGGGCAGCGCGGCTTTCAGCCGAAGCTTTCTTCTCTGCGGCGGCTTTTTCCAGCTCGGCGCGGCGCTCTTCGAACGCGGCCTTGTTGGCGGCGTTGGCGACGGTGGCCTTGCCGAACGGCAGCAGGAAGTTACGGCCGTAGCCGGACTTGACTTTAACGATGTCGCCCAGGTTGCCCAGGTTGGCGACTTTTTCCAGCAGGATCAGTTCCATTTGGTAAAACCTCTTAACTTTTAACCTTCACCGTTCGCGGAGTCGTCACCCTGTGAAGGGGACTTGCGACCGCGAAAATCAATCAGGCTGTCGACAATGGCCAAAACCACGAGCAACGGATACATCAGCTGCATGAGCAGCGGCAGCGTCACGTACATCCCCACCAGCCAGAACCCGGCCAGTCGCCCTTGCGCCACCAGCCCGTGAATCAGGGCGATGCCAGCGAGCAGCAGCACCAGGCTGGAGGCGGTGGCGAGGACGATGAACGGCGAGCCGAGAAACGGACCGAGCACCATCAACGACACCAGCACCAGCATTGGCACCAGTGGCAGCCTCAGCTCGCGAAACTCGCGACCGAAACCGCCGGGGTTGTACAACGCCGCCTGCCAATAGCGCGCCAGCATCAGAGCCAGCAGGCTGAACAGCTGCAGCATTACCGCACTGGAAGCGACCAGCAAAGGGCCGATCAGCTCACCAGGTAGTACCGGTTGACCCTCGATCTGCGGCAGGGCTTTTTCAAGCGCCTTGGCCAGCACCTCGAAGGTCTCGCGCATCACCGCGTCCAGGATCAGGCTGTACAACAAGCCTAATGCGACACTGGACAGCAGCACCCGGGTCCAGGAATGTCCGGCCCGCAACAAGGCGGCCAGACCCAGCGTTCCCAACAGCACCAGCAAGGTGCTCAGTTCGCCGAAGTACGCCAGGACCATCGCTGGCAAAAGGCCCCAGGCGATGATCGATGACGCGTCCTTGAAACCGCGCCGCAGGAACACCAGGCTCCCGGCGGCGGCACTCAACCAGAACAGCAGCGGCAGTACCGCGCTGATGACCACCACGAGGGTGGCCTGCACACGACCGCGCATGATGAAACTTGCCAACGCTCGCATGCCTATCCCTTGCTACTTAGTCGACGACCCGGTCTCAGCGGCCGTGGCTGTCGGTGTAGGGCAGCAGGGCCAGGAAGCGGGCGCGCTTGATAGCGGTAGCCAGCTGACGCTGATAACGAGCTTTGGTACCGGTGATGCGGCTTGGAACGATCTTGCCGGTTTCGGATACGTAAGCTTTCAGGGTGTTGAGATCTTTGAAGTCGATCTCTTTCACGTCTTCAGCAGTGAAGCGGCAGAATTTACGACGACGGAAGAAACGTGCCATGTGATTGGCTCCTCAAAAGGTCCGTGGATTACTCGTCAGCGTTATCGCTGTTGTCGCTGTCATTGCTGTCGTCGCCTTCGGCGCCATCAGCATGCTCAGGACGTTCGCGACGCTCACGGCGCTCGCTGCGGTTCTCTTCGGCCTTGAGCATCTCGGACGGGCCGGTAACGGCTTCGTCACGACGGATGACCAGGTTACGGATCACGGCATCGTTGTAGCGGAAGTTGTCTTCCAGCTCGGCCAGGGCCTTGCCGGTGCACTCAACGTTCAGCATCACGTAGTGAGCCTTGTGAACATTGTTGATTGCGTAGGCCAGTTGACGACGGCCCCAGTCTTCCAGACGGTGGATCTTGCCGCCGTCTTCTTCGATCAGCTTGGTGTAACGCTCAACCATGCCGCCGACTTGCTCGCTCTGGTCCGGGTGAACCAGGAAGATGATTTCGTAATGACGCATGAATGCTCCTTACGGGTTAGTAGTCTGCCAGCTACCTGGTCAGACAAGGAGTGAATGACACTTGTATGTCTTGCCCTGGCGAGAAGGCGCATGCGCGCCTGCCAGCTCGGCAAGGGGCGCAATTGTAGAGAAGGCTGGAGGGACAAGCAAGGAGGCTGGCGAATATTTGAACAGCCGGAAACATATTCGCCCGCCGAAGCGATTCCCGCGAGGGCGGGCTCGTGGAAGCCCACCCCAGGGGAGGAATCAGCGCTTGACCTGACGCTGCCTCACGGCCTCGAACAGGCACACCCCGGTCGCCACCGAGACGTTCAGGCTGCTGACGCTGCCCGCCATCGGCAGCTTGACCAGGAAATCGCAGTGCTCGCGGGTCAGACGGCGCATGCCCCTGCCTTCGGCACCCATGATCATCACCAGCGGGCCGGTCAGGTCCTGCTGGTAAATCTCCTGCTCGGCCTCGCCGGCAGTGCCGACCACCCACAGACCGCGCTGCTGGAGTTTTTCCAGGGTACGGGCCAGGTTGGTCACGGCCACCAGCGGAATCACTTCCGCGGCGCCGCAGGCCACCTTGCGCACCACCGGCGTCAGGGTCGCCGACTTGTCCTTGGGCACCACCACCGCCGTGGCGCCGGCGGCATCGGCGGTGCGCAGGCAGGCGCCGAGGTTGTGCGGGTCGGTGACACCGTCCAGGACCAGGATCAGCGGCGGCGTCTCGGTGCGCTCGAGCAGTTCCTCGAGCATCAGTTCGCCCCAGACCTGGCTCGGGCTCACCTCAGCGACCACGCCTTGGTGCACGCCCTCGACCCAGGCGTCGAGCTCACGACGCTCGGCCTGGCCGACCTGGACGCGGTTTTCCGCGGCCAGGGCCAGCAAGACCTGGATGCGCGGCTCGCTGCGCCCCTCGGAAAGCCAGATCTGCTTGACGCGCTTGGGGTGGTGCTGCAGCAGCGCCTGCACAGCATGCACACCGTAGATCTTTTCCAGCTGACTCATGACTTGCTCTTGCCCTTACGTGGCGCGCCGGACTTCGACGGCCCCTTGCGATGCTTGGTCTTGCCCGACGACTTGGCGCCCTTCTCCGCCTTGCCACCGGCGTGAGCGCTGTGCTTGGCGTCGCTCATCAGCGCCTTCTTCATCTCGCGACTCTTGCGCACCTCGGCGTTGCGCTGCACCGCGTCTTTCGGGAAGTACGCCTCGGCGGTTTCGCTCTTGCGGCTGCGCGGCTTGGGTGAGATCTTCGCCTCGGGCGCCGCTGCCGGCTCCGGCGCGGCCTTGCCGGCAGGCGCGGCGGACTTGCGGCCGACCGGCGCGTTGACGGTGGCCTCAGACATTTCGAAATCGATCTTGCGCTGCTCGAGATCGACGCGCATGACCTTGACCTCGACCGTATCGCCCAGGCGGAAGCTGCGACCACTGCGCTCGCCCGACAGACGGTGGTGTACCGGATCGAAGTGGTAGTAATCACCCGGCAGGGCGCTGACATGCACCAGGCCTTCGACGTAGATGTCGGTCAACTCGATGAACAGGCCGAAACCGGTCACCGCCGTGATCACGCCGGGGAAGGTCTCGCCCACGCGATCACGCATGTACTCGCACTTGAGCCAGTTGACCACATCGCGGGTGGCCTCGTCGGCACGGCGCTCGGTCATCGAGCACTGCTCGCCCATCTGCTCGAGGGTATTCTCGTCGTACGGGTAGATGCGCGCCTTGGGGATGCTCATGGCGCCGGCACGCTTGACGTGCGGGGTGTCGACCTTGGAGCGGATCACACTGCGGATGGCGCGGTGCACCAGCAGGTCCGGGTAGCGGCGGATCGGCGAGGTGAAGTGGGTGTAGGCCTCGTAGTTCAGGCCGAAGTGGCCGTTGTTCTCGACGCTGTACACCGCCTGGCTCAGCGAGCGCAGCATGACGGTCTGGATCAGGTGGAAGTCCGGACGCCCGGCGATGCTCGCCAGCAGTTGCTGGTAGTCCTTGGGCGATGGATCCTTGCCCTTGTGCAGGGTCAGGCCCAGTTCGCCGAGGAAGGCGCGCAGTTTTTCCAGGCGCTCCGGCGGCGGACCGTCGTGCACGCGGTACAGCGCAGGCACGTTGTGCTTCTGCAGGAATTCGGCGGTGGCGACGTTGGCCGCCAACATGCATTCCTCGATCAGCTTGTGGGCATCGTTGCGCACGGTCGGACGAATTTCGTCGATCTTGCGGTCTTCGCCGAAGATGATCCGGGTTTCCTGGGTTTCGAAGTCGATCGCGCCACGGGTGTGACGGGCATCGACCAGCACCTTGTACAGGTTGTACAGGTTCTTCAGGTCCGGCAGGACTTCCTTGTACTCCTCGCGCAGCGCCTTGCCCTCGCGGGTGCGGGCATGCTCGAGCATGCTGCTGACCTTGTTGTAGGTCAGGCGCGCGTGGGAGTGGATAACCCCTTCGTAGAACTGGTAGTCGACCATCTGGCCGGCCTTGTTCATGGTCATTTCGCAGACCATGGCCAGGCGATCGACGTGCGGGTTCAGCGAGCACAGGCCGTTGGACAGCTCCTCGGGGAGCATCGGCACCACGCGCTCGGGGAAGTACACCGAGTTGCCGCGCTGCTGGGCCTCGACGTCCAGGGCCGAGCCCAGGCGCACATAGCTGGAGACGTCGGCGATCGCCACGTACAGGCGCCAGCCGCCGGAGAACAGGCGCAGCTTGCCCAGCGGTTCGCAATAGACGGCGTCGTCGAAGTCGCGGGCATCCTCGCCGTCGATGGTGACGAACGGCAGGTGGCGCAGGTCGACGCGCTTCTCCTTGTCCTTCTCCTCGACTTCGGAGCGGAACTTGCGCGCTTCCTTGATCACGTCCTTCGGCCAGACATGCGGAATGTCATAGCTGCGCAGGGCAATGTCGATCTCCATGCCCGGCGCCATGTAGTTGCCGATCACCTCGACCACGTCGCCCTGGGGCTGAAAGCGTGGGGTTGGCCAGTGGGTGATCTTGATCGACACGAACTGACCGATCTTGGCGCCGCCGTTGCGCCCGGCGGTGACCAGCACTTCCTGCTGGATCTTCGGGTTGTCCGGGGTCACGTAGCCGATGCCGCCTTCTTCGAAGTAGCGGCCGACCACGCTTTCATGGGCGCGGGAGATGACTTCGACCAGCACGCCTTCGCGCCGGCCACGGCGGTCGACGCCGGACACCCGGGCCAGGCCGCGGTCGCCGTCGAACACCAGGCGCATCTGCGCCGGGCTGAGGAACAGGTCCTCGCTGCCGTCATCGGGGATCAGGAAGCCGAAACCATCACGGTGGCCGGATACGCGGCCGCAGATCAGGTCGAGCTTGTCCACCGGGGCATAGGTGCCGCGCCGGGTATAGATAAGCTGACCATCGCGCTCCATGGCACGCAGGCGGCGGCGCAGGGCTTCGATCTGGTCTTCTTTATAAAGACCGAACTCTTCGGCCAGCTGTTCACGGGCAGCCGGTTCGCCACGGTCGGCGAGGCGCTGCAGGATCAGCTCACGGCTGGGGATGGGGTTGTCGTATTTTTCCGCTTCGCGAGCGGCCTCGGGATCGAGGGATTGCCAATCGGCCATCAGAAAGGGTTCACCTTGGGGTATATAGAATGGAATTCTGGCATAGGCGTATTGAAACCGGAAATGTCAGCCTTGGACAGCCCCGGCAGCGTGTCCGTCATGCGGCAATAGGCCTGCGGAATCAACAAGTTGAATTTTTTGAATTTTTTTTCGTTCGGGGGGTTTACAGGCATCAAGGGCGTCCGTATAGTGCGCACCACAACGACGGACAACCCCGAAGTTGTAGTAGAGATGAACGACGCTGTAAAGCATCTTGTAATCTCGAATGTGTGCCCAGGTGGCGGAATTGGTAGACGCGCTGGTTTCAGGTATCAGTGGCTTAACGGCCGTGGAAGTTCGAGTCTTCTCCTGGGCACCAAATTTTTCAAGTAACAGATGACCAAGGATCTGTTACTACTGTGTGAAAGCGAACGATAGTCGCCTTCACCAGATGATGCAAAGCTTTGCCCAGGTGGCGGAATTGGTAGACGCGCTGGTTTCAGGTATCAGTGACTTAACGGTCGTGGAAGTTCGAGTCTTCTCCTGGGCACCATACAAAAACCCACTAGCTTGCTAGTGGGTTTTTTCTTGCCTGCGATTTTGTATCGCGGGGGGGCAAGCCCTATCCCATGGTCGACCCATGAATTTCCCGTCATGCGCCCATTTGAGAAACAATTTCGTTTACCATTGTTTCCAAATATGTAGCCGTAAGCGAGGAAGTACCCGCATGACGATCCGCCCGCAACCGCTGATGCGCACCCTGGCCGCCGCAGTTCTGAGCCTGGTGATCGGCGCTCCGGCCGCCCTGGCAGACGAACCGGTCACGTTGACGATGTACAACGGCCAGCACAAGGAAATCGGCGACGCCATCGCCAAGGCCTACGAGGCCAAGACCGGCATCCATATCAATATCCGCAAGGGCAGCAGCAACCAGCTGGCCAGCCAGATCATCGAGGAAGGCGCACGCTCGCCGGCCGACATCATCTACACCGAGGAATCCCCGCCCCTGAACAACTTGGGCGAGCTGGGCCTGCTGGCGAAGATCGACGACGCCACCGCGAACATGATGCCCAGGGAATACGTAGGCGCCAACGGCACCTGGATGGGCATCACCGCCCGCACCCGCATCGTGGTGTTCAACCCGAAGAAGATCGATGAGAAAGACCTGCCGACCACGGTCATGGACTTTGCCAACCCCGAGTGGGAAGGGCGCGTCGGCTACGTCCCCACCAGCGGCGCCTTCCAGGAACAGGCCGTGGCCATCCTGAAGATGCATGGCCGCGAGGCCACCGAAGAATGGCTGACCGGCCTGAAAGCCTTCGGCAAGACCTACACCAACAACATGGTGGCCCTCAAGGCCGTGGAAAAAGGCGAAGTCGCCGCGGTTCTGGTGAACAACTACTACTGGTATGCGCTTGAGCGCGAGCGCGGCAAGCTGGATTCCAAGCTGTACTACCTGGCCGATGGCGATGCCGGCAACCTGGTCACCATTTCCGGCGCCGCGGTAGTCAAGGCCAGCAAGCACCCCAAGGAAGCCCAGGCCCTGCTCAACTGGATGGCCAGCGAAGAAGGCCAGCGGGTGATCACCCAGACCACCGCCGAGTACCCGCTGCACAAGGGCATGGTCTCGGACCGTGGCCTGAAACCGTTCGAGGATCTGCGCCCGCCGAAGATCTCGCCGGCGGACCTTGGCAATGCCGAGGAAGCCATCGAACTCGAACGTGAGGTTGGCCTGCTCTGATGACCGCCGCCCTGCCCTCGCCCGCCTTGTCGCGCTTCGTACCGAAGCGCAAGCGACCCTCCGTCTGGGTGGTGTTGCCCGTGTTGTTCCTGGTGGCGATGAGCCTGCTGCCGTTGCTGTACGTCGGACTCAAGGCCTGGGAAGCCGGCTGGCACGAAGCCCTGCGCCTGCTCTGGCGCCCGTTTGTCTGGGGCCTGCTGCGCAACACTTTGCTGCTGATGGTCGGCGTCACCGTGCTTTGCCTGCTGGTTGGCGTGGCCCTGGCCTGGCTGCTGGAGCGTAGCGACCTGCCGGGGCGGCGCCTGTGGGGCGTGGTGCTGTGCCTGCCGTTCGCCGTGCCGTCGTTCGTCAGCAGCTTCACCTGGGTGTCACTGAGTTCTGACTTCGAGGGCCTGGGCGGGGCCATTCTGGTGATGGCACTGTCGAAATACCCGTTGGTGTTCCTGCCGGTGGCCGCCACCCTGCGCAACCTCGACACCTCGCTGGAGGAGTCGGCGCGCACCCTGGGCTGCGGGCGCTGGGGCGTGTTCCACAGGATCACCCTGCCGCTGCTGTGGCCCTCGATGCTCGGTGGCGCGCTGCTGATCGCCTTGCATATGCTGGTGGAGTTCGGCGCCCTGTCGATCCTCGGCCTGCAGACCTTCACCACGGCGATCTACCAGCAGTTCGAGCTGGAGTTCAGCAACGCCAACGCGGCCATGCTCTCGGCGGTGCTGCTGGTGCTGTGCCTGGCGATGCTCTGGCTGGAGCTGCGGGTGCGCGGCAAGGCCCGCCATGTGCGCATCGGCCAGGGCGTGGCGCGCCGCGCGCAACCGCTGCGCCTGCGTGCCTGGATGCCGCTGGGGCAGCTGTTCTGCCTGGCCCTGGCGGTATTGGGCAGCGGCATTCCGCTGGCCATGCTTGGCTACTGGCTGAGCGTCGGTTCGTCCGCGGCGTTCCCGGTTGCGGCCATCGGCAAGGCCCTGGCCACTTCGCTGTCGGTCTCCCTGGGCGGCGCCGGCTTCTGCGTGCTGCTGGCCCTGCCGATCAGTTTCCTGGTGGTGCGCTACAAAGGGCGCCTGGCGATCTGGGCCGAGCGCCTGCCATACCTGCTGCACGCCCTGCCCGGGCTGGTGATTGCCCTGACCCTGGTGTTCTTCGCCCTGCACTATGTGCCGGTGCTGTACCAGACAACGGCGCTGCTGATCCTGGCCTATGCCCTGCTGTTCCTGCCACTGGCGCAGTCGCCGGTGCGCACGGCGCTGAACAAGGCCTCACCGACGCTCGAAGAGGCCGCACGCACCCTGGGTGCGAGCAGTTTCGCGGCGTTCTGCCGGGTCACCCTGCCGATCATCTTCCCGGCGATGGCGGCGGCGTTCGCCCTGGTGTTCCTGGATGCGATGAAGGAGCTGACCGCAACCCTGCTGCTCAGCCCGACCGGCATGACCACCCTGGCCACCGAGGTGTGGGCGCACACCGCCAACGTCGAGTTCGCGGCGGCGGCGCCTTATGCGGCGTTGCTGATCGTGGTGTCGGGATTGCCGGTGTACCTGCTGACGACGCGGATGTATCTGAACAAGGCGTGACACCCACTGGGGCCGCTTTGCGGCCCAATCGCGACACAAGGCCGCTCCCACAGGCACTGCACCGAGCGCCGAACCTGTGGGAGCGGCCTTGTGTCGCGATGCGAGGGCTCAGCCCTCGCCCGAGTCAGGCCCGGAACTGCCCCAGGCTGGCGCGCAACTGCGCCGCCAGGTCATCCAGTACCTTGCTGCTGGCCGTGGTCTGCATCACCACCTCGGCCGAGCGCTCGGCCTGGGCATGAATGTTCTCCACCCGACCGCGCACGGCCTGGGCGCCATTGGCCTGCTGCTCCGCCGCGCGGGTGGCCAGGCCGATCGCCGCATGCACCTGCTCCACCGCCGCCTGCACCGACTGCTGGCGACGCTCGTTATCACGCAACACCAGCAGACCCTCGCTGGCCTGGCGTCCGGCCTGGCTGATGGTCGCCACCGCCTCCTTGGCCCCCTGCTGCAGGGCGGCAATATGCGACTGGATATCACCGGTCGAGCTCTGCGTCTTGCTCGCCAGCGCCCGCACCTCGTCGGCCACCACGGCGAAGCCGCGCCCGGTTTCCCCGGCCCGCGCCGCCTCGATGGCGGCGTTCAGCGCCAGCAAGTTGGTCTGCTCGGCGATGCCATGAATCACCGTCAGCACCACCTCGATCTGCTCGCTCTGCTTGGCAAGCCGCTCGATCACCTGGGAGCCGGTCTGCACCTCGCCGGCCAGGTTCTCGATCAACCGTGCCAGCTGGGTGGAGGCGCGGCTGTTCTCGTCGGTGGCCTGACGAATGTCCACCACCTGCTGCAACGCCGCCTGCATCGCATGGCTCTCTGCCTGGGCCTCGTCGGCCATGCTCGACAGGTCGCGCAGGCTGGCCGCCACCTCATCACGCTGTAGCGCGGCGGCGGCATCGGCCCCCGCGTTGCGCTGGGCCATGCTGTCGATCTCGACACCGGTGCGCTGCGCCACCTCGCCCGCTTCGCGGACGATGGGCTGGAGCTTGTCGACGAAGCGGTTGACCGCCGAGGCCATGTCGCCGATCTCGTCACGACTATCGAGCTTGACCCGCTTGGTCAGGTCCCCCTCGCCCGCGGCCAGGTCGTTCAGCGCGGCGATCAGCAGGCCGAGCTTGCTAAGCACCCGACGCCCGAGCACCACGGCCACCACCAACAGCACGCCCAGGCCCACCAGCACCAGGCCCAGGCCGATGCGCCAGCGCAGCTCGGCGGCCGCGTCGCGCACGGTCTGCGCGGTGTTGGCCTGCATCGCCGTGGCGCTGTTCTGCGCCGTTTCCAACCGCGCGCGCAGGGCCTTGCCGCTGTCGGCAGCGGCGGCCACCAGGCTGTCGCCGACCAGTTGTTCGCCGCTGGCGATCAGGGCGGCGAAGCGCTGGTCGAGGGCCTTGAGCTCCTGGTCGACGCCCACGGTGGAGACCCCCATCAGCACCTTGCCGATCTCGGCACCGTTGGGGTTGATCGAGGCCTCGACGTAGTACACCGACGGATCCTTGCGCGCGGCGTCCAGTACCTTGTCCAGCGCACGCTCACCCTGCCCCTTGTCCATCAACGCCTGGTTGATCGGGTTCTGTCGGTTGAGGTAGCGGGTCAGGTGCTGGCCCTGGGCGTCGTCATAGATCACGAACAGCACATTGGGGTTGCGCTGGGCACGACGGGCGAAGTCCGACAGCGTCGGCACGTCGTTGTCCCAGATCGCCCGCGGCGCGACCGAGGCCAGCAGCTCGGCCATGTCATTGGCCGAGTCCTTGAGATTCTTCTCCAGGGTGGCGCGCAGCTGCTGCTGTTCGCCCTGCAGACGCTCGGAGAGGCCGGCGCTGAGGCGCTGGCGGGTACTGGCCGACAGGCTGTCGAGCCCGGCGCGGACATCCTGTCCGGCCTGCTCCAGTTCGGCGGCCAGCTTCTGGCTGTCGTTACCCAGGCGCGCGCCCAAATCGGCCTCCAGGGCGGTGACCGTGCTCCGTGTCAGTGCAACGGCGACCAGCACCTGCACCAGAAGAGCGATACCAAGCGCAACAAACACAGGCCGCAAGAGGCGGCTTCGTAACAGTGAAAGGATGGCAGACACGTTGTAACCCTCGTGTTTCTGGCGCCATTACTTTGATGGCATCTACAGAAACTTCTTACAGCAAGGGTTGTGCCTGAGGCAGCAGGTATAAACGCCAATGAGTAGAAGGGGGTAAGGCATTTGTGCAAAGCCACCCTTGCTCGCAAATGAAAACGCCGCGCTCCCTTGCGAGAGCGCGGCATTCAAGCAGCTACCGAAGTGGCCGATCAGGCGAACGGATGACGCAGCACGATGGTCTCGTTGCGGTCCGGGCCAGTCGAGATGATGTCGATCGGCGCGCCGACCAGTTCCTCGATGCGCTTGATGTAGTTGCGCGCGGCTTGCGGCAGCTCTTCCAGGGTTTTCACGCCCAAGGTCGACTCGCTCCAGCCCGGCATCTCTTCGTACACCGGCTCCAGGCCGATGTAACTGTCGGCATCGGACGGCGCGTCGATAACGGCACCGTTCTCGTTCTTGTAGCCAACGCAGATGTTGATGGTTTCCAGGCCGTCCAGCACGTCCAGCTTGGTCAGGCAGATGCCCGAGATGCTGTTGACGTCGATGGCACGACGCAGGATGACGGCATCGAACCAGCCGCAACGACGGGCACGGCCGGTGGTCGAGCCGAACTCGTGGCCACGCTTGGCCAGGGTGGCACCGGTCTCATCGAACAGTTCGGTCGGGAACGGACCGGAACCGACGCGAGTGGTGTAGGCCTTGGTGATGCCCAGGATGTAGTCCAGGTACATCGGGCCAACGCCGGAACCGGTGGAGATGCCGCCGGCAGTGGTGTTGGAGCTGGTGACGTACGGGTAGGTACCGTGGTCGATGTCCAGCAGCGAGCCCTGGGCGCCTTCGAACATGATGTCCTTGCCGGCGCGGCGCAGGTTGTGCAGTTCGGCGGTGACGTCGAGCATCATCGGCTTGAGCTGCTCGGCGTAGGCCATGCACTCGTCCAGGGTCTGCTGGAAGTCGATGGCCGGTTCTTTGTAGTAGTTCACCAGCTGGAAGTTGTGGTAGTCCAGCAGCTCACCGAGCTTGGCGGCGAAACGCTCGCGGTGGAACAGGTCGCCCACGCGCAGGCCGCGACGGGCCACCTTGTCTTCGTAGGCTGGGCCAATGCCGCGACCGGTGGTGCCGATCTTGGCTTCGCCACGGGCCTTCTCACGGGCCTGGTCGAGGGCCACGTGGTAGGACAGGATCAGCGGGGCGGCCGGGCTGATGCGCAGGCGCTCGCGCACTGGCACGCCCTTCTCTTCCAGCTTGGTGATTTCACGCATCAGGGCGTCGGGAGCAACGACCACGCCGTTGCCGATCAGGCACTGCACGCCTTCACGCAGGATGCCCGAGGGAATCAGGTGCAGAACGGTCTTCTCACCGTTGATCACCAGGGTGTGGCCCGCGTTGTGGCCACCTTGGTAGCGCACTACGGCGGCAGCATGTTCGGTCAGCAGATCGACGATCTTGCCTTTGCCCTCATCACCCCACTGGGTGCCCAGGACGACGACATTCTTACCCATAACACTTGTCCTCATTCACGCAACTTGGTTGCCGGCCCACTGCCGGCGAAGAATCTCAATGGGTCAGCGGCAGAACCTGCCAGCGCCCGTCTTGCTGAATCAATTGCCGATCACAATCCGCTTCGAAGGCAGCACTCAACGGCTGGCCAGGCAGGGCCTGGACCACACGCTGGCCTTCGTTGCGCAACTGGCAGACTTGCTGCCAGAGGGCCGCATCGCTGCTGTCGGGCATCCAGATGCCACCAGCAGGCAATACGACCTCCGCTCGCCCCAGTGTGACCAGGGTCTTCAAATCCGTGGAGAATCCGGTGGCCGGGCGCGCCCGGCCGAAATCGGCGCCGATGTCGTCGTAGCGACCGCCCTGAGCGATCGACTGACCTTCGCCCGGCACGAACACCGCGAACACCACGCCGGTGTGATAGTTGTAGCCGCGCAGCTCGCCAAGGTCGAAGTACAGCGGCAAATCCGGGTAACGTGCCGCCAGGCGATCAGCGATCGCCAGCAGGTCGTCCAGCGCCGCCAGCACGCTGGCCGGGGCACGGCCCAGGCGCACGCGGGCTTCGGCCAGCACTTCACGGCCGCCGCACAGCTCGACCAGGGCACGCAGCATGTTGCCCAGGTCCTTCGGCAGGTCGGCGGTGAGCGCCTGCACTTCGTCGACCGCCTTGCGCTGCAGGGCGTCGAACAGCTGCTGCTCCACATCACCGGACAGGTTGGCGGCACGGGCCAGGCCGCGGTAGATACCGACATGGCCAAGGTCCATGTGCACATCCGGCACATCGGTCAGCTGCAGCGTGGCGAGCATCAGGCTGATGACCTCGACATCGCTGGTAGGGCTGGCATCGCCGTACAGCTCGGCGCCCAGCTGGATCGGGCTGCGCGAGGTGGACAGGGCACGCGGTTGCGCGTGCAGCACGCTGCCGGCGTAGCACAGGCGGCTCGGGCCCTCACGGCGCAGGGTGTGGGCGTCGATGCGCGCCACCTGCGGGGTGAAATCGGCACGGAAGCCCATCAGGCGGCCGGACTGCGGGTCGACGACCTTGAAGGTGCGCTGGTCCAGGTCCTGGCCGGCGCCGGTGAGCAGCGACTCCAGGTACTCGATATGCGGCGTGACGACCAGTTCGTAACCCCAACTCTGGAACAGGTCCAACACCTGACGCCGCGCGATCTCGATGCGCGCCGCCTCAGGTGGCAGTACTTCCTCGATGCCATCTGGCAGCAGCCAGCGGTCTACCGTTGCCATTACGCCATTTCCCCTCTGGTCCGGGCGGCCTGCCCGCAGGCGAGCCGTGAGTGAAGCAGGCATTGGCGCACAATAGCGGGCAGCACTGATCCCAGCGCAACCACCGTACCCAATACCCTCGAATTGCCTTGCGTCCTGACCAAACCGTCAACAAGCCATGGGCCGATCAACCTTGCAGACGCAAAAAAGCCGGGAATTTCCCGGCTGCCGCATCATACACCCCTTTTCATTCAGGATGCACCCCGCCTGGCATTTTAGCTGCCAGACGGGGTGCCCCGTCATGAGAGCAACCTCAGGGCTTGCTCTTGTCCAGGTAGCGGAAGAACTCGTTCTTCGGATCCAGGACCATTACGTCGCTCTTGCTGGAGAAGCTCTCGCGGTAGGCCTGCAGGCTACGGTAGAACGCGTAGAAATCGGCGTCCTGGGTGTAGGCCTTGGCATAGATGGCCGCCGCCTGGGCGTCACCATCACCACGGGTCTCTTCAGCTTCACGATACGCCTCGGCCAGCAGCACGCGGCGCTGACGGTCGGCGTCGGCACGAATACCTTCGGCCAGCTCGTTACCCTTGGCGCGGTGCTCGCGGGCCTCACGCTCACGCTCGGTGCTCATGCGGTCGAACACGCTGCGGTTGACTTCCTTCGGCAGGTCGATGGCCTTGACGCGAACGTCGACCACTTCGATACCCAGTTCCTTGCTGGCCATGCGGTTCAGCGAGGCGGTGATGTCGGCCATCAGCGCATCACGCTCACCGGACACCACTTCGTGCAGGGTGCGTTTACCGAACTGGTCACGCAGGCCGCTTTCCAGACGCCGCGACAGGCGCTCGTCGGCGATCTGCTTCATGCCCGAGGTCGCGGTGTAGAAGCGCTCGGCATCCTTGACCCGCCACTTGGCGTAGGCATCGACCATCACCGCTTTCTTCTCCAGCGTCAGGAAACGCTGGGTCGGGGCGTCGAGGGTCATCAGGCGGGCGTCGAACTTGCGCACCTGGTTCACGTACGGCACCTTCACGTGCAGGCCGGGCTGGACATCAGCCTTGACCACGCGACCGAACTGCAGCAATACCGCGCGCTCGGTCTGCGAGACGATGTAGAAGCAGTTCCAGGCGGCGATCGCCACGACCACGGCACCAATCAGGGCGAACAGCGATTTATTGCTCATCAGCGGCTCTCCCTGGAACGCAGCGGCGGTTGTTGTTGCAGGTCCTGCGCGGCGCGCGCGGCGGCGTCGTTGACCGACGGCGAAACGCTGCTGACCGGCGCCGACGCGCTGTTGCGGCTGCCTTCGACCATCTTGTCCAGTGGCAGGTAGAGCAGGTTGCTCTGCCCGTCCTTGGTGGCCACCATGACCTTGCTGGAGTTGCTGTACACCTCCTGCATGGTATCGATGTACAGACGCTGGCGAGTGACCTCCGGCGCCTTGCGGTACTCGACGACCATCTTGCTGAAGCGGTCGGCCTCACCCTTGGCGCGGGCAATGACTTCATCGCGGTAGCCATTGGCGTCCTCGATGATACGCTGCGCCTGGCCACGTGCCTCGGGCACCACGCCATTGGCGTAGGACTCGGCCTGGTTGCGCGCACGCTGCTCGTCTTCCCGGGCGCGGATCACGTCGTCGAAGGCTTCCTGCACTTCACGCGGGGCTGCCGCGCTCTGCACGTTGACCTGGGTGACGGTGATACCGGTGCGGTAGGTGTCGAGGAAACGCTGCAGACGCTCGCGGATATCCACGGCCATCTGCTCGCGGCCTTCGGTCAGCACCTGGTCCATCGAGGTGGAACCCACCACGTGGCGCAGGGCGCTGTCGGTGGCATGCTGCAGGCTGACTTCCGGCTGGTCGACGTTGAGCACGAAGTCCTGCAGGTTGCTGATGCGGTACTGCACGGTCAGCGGCACCTCGACGATGTTCTCGTCTTCGGTGAGCATCTGGCCCTGCTTGGTGTAGGCCCGCTCGCGAGTCACGTTTTCCATGTACTTGCGGTCGATCGGCGGGAAGTAGATGTTCAGGCCGGGACCGACGGTCTCGTAGTACTTGCCGAAGCGCAGCACCACGGCCTGCTCCTGCTCGTCCACCACGTACACGGCGTTGTACAGCCAGATGGCAGCCAGCACCGCCAGGCCAATGCCCAGCAGCCCATAGCCGCCACCCTTGCCGATATTGCGGTCGCCACTGCCACCGCGTTTCTTGCCACTGCCGAACATGCCGTTCAGGCTGTCCTGCAGCTTGCGGAAGGCCTCGTCGAGATCCGGTGGACCTTTCTTGTCGCCACCACCGCCACCGCCGTTACGGCGACCGCCCCAGGGATCCTGATTGTTCGAGTTGCCACCCGGCTCGTTCCAAGCCATAGCGCTCTCCATCTGATAAAGCAAAGACGCGCCCACGGCGCGCCGTCCAATGCTACAGAATGCCTGTCACCGCTGCCCGCCGACCTCGACGGGCATTTATTGCAAAGTGTGTTGCTCGACAAACACTTGCGGCTCCATGCCTTCGCGGCTGACCAGGCGATTCAACTCGACCCTGGGCAGTCGCACGCTCAGCAGGCTGCGCCCTTCTTCATCATGCTCTTCACTCTGCACGGCACCCAGGGCAAAGAATTGCGCGCGCAGGCGGGCAAACCGTTGCTCCAGGCACAGGGTTCCGACGTACAGATCGTCCCCCAGCAGCTCGGCAATCGCCTGGCCAACCAGCTCCAGGCCGCGTCCATCACGTGCCGATACCCAGACCCGCTGCGGCTTGCCATCGGCATCGCGTTGGATCTGCGGCTCGACATCTTCAAGCAGGTCGAGTTTGTTATAGACCTCGAGGATCGGCAAGCTCTCGGCCCCGATCTCGCCCAGCACCGCCAGCACCTGTTCGATCTGCTCCATGCGCTCGGGCTCATGGGCGTCGATCACGTGCAGCAGCAGGTCGGAGTTGCTCGACTCTTCGAGCGTAGCCCGAAATGCCTCGACCAGCTTGTGCGGCAGGTGGCGGATAAAGCCCACGGTGTCGGCCAGCACGATCGGCCCCAGGTCGGCCAGTTCGAGCCGGCGCAAGGTCGGGTCGAGGGTGGCGAACAACTGGTCCGCGGCATACACCTCGGATTGCGTCAGGGCGTTGAACAAGGTCGACTTGCCGGCGTTGGTGTAGCCCACCAGCGACACCGACGGGATGTCCGCGCGCTTGCGCCCGCGACGGGCCTGCTCGCGCTGACTGCGCACCTTCTCCAGGCGTGCCTTGATCTGACGCAGGCGCACCCGCAGCAGGCGGCGGTCGGTTTCCAGCTGGGTCTCGCCCGGGCCGCGCAGGCCGATACCGCCTTTCTGCCGCTCAAGGTGGGTCCAGCCGCGCACCAGCCGCGTGCTCATGTGCTCAAGCTGGGCCAGTTCGACCTGCAGCTTGCCTTCATGAGTGCGCGCCCGCTGGGCGAAGATGTCGAGAATCAGCCCGGTGCGGTCCAGCACGCGACACTCGAAGACGCGCTCGAGGTTGCGTTCCTGGCTGGGCGTAAGGGTGTGATTGAAAATCACCAGGTCGGCTTCGGCTGATTGGACCAGGTCGCGCAATTCGTCGACCTTGCCGCTGCCGATCAGAAACTTGGCGGTGGGCTGATGCCGCGCCACTGTTACCAGCGAGACGATATCGGCGCCGGCCGACAGCGCCAGCTCCTGAAACTCCTGCGGGTCTTCGCGCGCCTCAGGGTTCTGACCTTCCAAGTGAACGAGCAGCGCTCGCTCACCACCACCGTGGCGCTCAAAGAACAATGCAGGCTCCTACTTTTTTCAAGCGTTGCCTTGCTCGCTGTCGCCGTGATCGGCATCGGACGGGCTTGGCAGGCGAACCGGACGGGCAGGTACGACAGTCGAAATGGCGTGCTTGTAGACCATCTGGCTGACAGTGTTCTTCAGCAGCACAACAAACTGGTCGAAGGATTCGATCTGGCCCTGCAGCTTGATCCCGTTGACCAGATAGATCGAAACCGGGACTTTTTCTTTTCTCAAGGTGTTCAAGTAAGGGTCTTGTAGCGAATGCCCTTTTGACATATGCCGCACTCCTGTAAGGATCAATAGTAGAAAATCAAGAAAATCGATAAATTATGACGCCCGTCCGCAAGGATAGACGGCATTTGGCAGGGACTCAGCTCAATATGGAGACGGTCCCCAGGTATTTCAAGGTGCGGGACAGATTGTCGCAGGCCAGGCTATCCAGCCAGTGCACGCCTTCCCAACCGCGCAACCAGGTGAACTGCCGCTTGGCCAGCTGGCGTGTGGCGATGATACCGCGTTCACGCATCTCATTCTCAGTCAGCTTGCCGTCGAGATGATCCCAGACCTGTCGATAGCCCACTGCCCGTATAGACGGCAGTTCCGCGTGCAAGTCACTTCTGGCTCGCAGCGTTCGGACCTCGTCGACGAAGCCCTGTTCCAGCATCTGTGAAAATCGTAACGCAATTCGCTGATGCAAAATGTGACGATCTGTAGGAGCAATCGCCAAACTCGCGACAGTATAGGGCAAATGCCCGCCCGCGCCTGCGTCTGCAGCGCTACTTTCCGCGAATTGACGCTGGCGGTGGGCGGTCATGGTCTGACCGCTGACCCGATACACTTCGAGCGCACGGATCAACCGCTGCGGGTCATTCGGATGGATGCGCCCCGCCGATTCGGGATCCACCTCGGCCAGTTGCCGGTGCAGCTCGCCCAGGCCCAGCGTGGCGGCCTGGGCCTCGAGTTCGGCGCGCACCGCCGGGTCAGCCTCCGGCATGTCGGCCAGGCCCTCGATCAGTGCCTTGTAATAGAGCATGGTGCCGCCGACCAGCAGCGGGATCTTGCCGCGCGCGGTGATCTCGGCCATGGACTCGAGGGCATCGGTGCAGAACCGCTTGGCCGAGTAGCTTTCGGCGGGATCGAGGATGTCGATCAAGCGGTGCGGGTGGGCGGCCAGCACCTCCTTGGAGGGCTTCGCGGTGCCGATGTCCATGCCGCGATAGACCAGCGCCGAATCGACGCTGATCAGCTCGCAGGGCAGCACCTTGGTCAGCTCGATGGCAAGATCGGTCTTGCCGGCTGCAGTCGGTCCCATGAGGAAGATCGCCGGGGGTTTCGCACTCATCTCATCGGCCCCGCAGGAACAGCTTGTCCAGGTCGTCCAGGCCCATCTGGGTCCAGGTCGGCCGGCCATGGTTGCACTGGCCGCTGCGCTCAGTGTTTTCCATGTCGCGCAGCAGCGCGTTCATCTCCGGGATGGCCAGGCGTCGGTTGGCGCGCACCGCGCCGTGGCAGGCCATGGTTCCGAGCAGTTCGTTCAGGTGCGCCTGGATCCGGTCGCTGGTGCCGTACTCCATAAGGTCGGCAAGCACATCCTGCACCAGACGGTTGGCCTCGGCCTGCTTGAGCAACGCCGGGATCTGGCGGATCGCCAGGGTTTCCGGGCCCAGGCGCTGCAGCTCGAAGCCCAGACGCTGGAACCACTGAGCGTGTTCCTCGGCACAATCGGCCTCGCGCTGGCTCAGCGCCAGCGACTCGGGCACCAGCAGCGGTTGGCCGCTCAGGCCTTCGCTGGCCATGGCCACCTTCAGACGCTCGTACATGATCCGCTCATGGGCGGCGTGCATGTCCACCAGCACCAGGCCGACAGCGTTTTCGGCGAGGATATAGATACCCTTGAGCTGTGCCAGGGCGTAGCCCAACGGCGGAATGTCGCCCTGGCTTTCCGGCAGCGCGCTCGACGTGGCGGCGGTGTTGTCCAGCGGCGCGTAGAACTCACGGTAGACCGCCTGGGCCTCGCCGACGTTGACCGGCTGCGCGGGGCGCGGGGTGTACTGATACTGATACTGATAGCCAGCGCCAGAACCGCCGGAGGAGAAGGCAGGGCGCGCCTCGCCCTGGGGCTGCTCGAGCACCGGCGAGGCCAGGCGCATCTCGCCCTGCGGGCCGAACTCGCCGGCCTGCAGACCACTCGGGCGAAGCATCTCGCTGGTCGCGGCAGGCGCGGCGAGCTGGTCTTCCGGGCGCACGTCGGCCAGGGCGCGGTGCAAGGTGCCATAAAGGAAGTCGTGGACCATGCGCCCTTCGCGGAAGCGCACTTCGTGCTTGGTCGGGTGCACGTTGACGTCCACTCCGGTCGGGTCGCACTCGAGGAACAGCACGAAGGTCGGGTGGCGGCCATTGAACAGCACGTCGCGATAGGCCTGGCGCACCGCGTGGGCGACCAGCTTGTCGCGCACGGCGCGGCCATTGACGAAGAAGTACTGCAGGTCGGCCTGGCTGCGCGAGAAGGTCGGCAAGCCGACCCAGCCCCACAGGCGCAGGCCATTGCGCTCGACATCGATCGGCAGCGCCTGCTCGAGGAAGCCCGGGCCGCAGATGGCGCCCACGCGCCGCGCCCGGGCCATCTCGTCGGCGGCTTCGTGCAGGCTGAAGATGGTCTTGCCGTTATGGCGCAGGTGGAAGCCGACGTCGAAGCGCGCCAGTGCCAGGCGCCGGATCACTTCCTGCAGGTGATCGAACTCGGTCTTCTCGGCCTTGAGGAACTTGCGCCGGGCCGGGGTATTGAAGAATAGGTCGCGCACTTCGACCGAGGTGCCGACCGGATGCGCGGCGGGCTGCACCCGAGGCGTCATCTCGCGCCCTTCGGTTTCCACCTGCCAGGCTTCGCTGGCGTCGACGGTGCGCGAGGTCAGGGTCAGGCGTGCCACCGAACTGATCGAGGCCAGGGCTTCTCCGCGAAAGCCGAGGCTGAGTACGCCTTCGAGGTCCTCCAGTTCGCGGATCTTGCTGGTGGCGTGACGCGCCAGGGCCAGCGGCAGGTCATCCGGGGCGATGCCGCTGCCGTTGTCGCGCACCCGCAGCAGCTTCACGCCACCCTGCTCGACCTCGACCTCGATGCGCCGGGCACCGGAGTCGAGGCTGTTTTCCAGCAGTTCCTTGGCCACCGACGCGGGGCGCTCGACCACCTCGCCGGCGGCGATCTGGTTGGCCAGCCGCGGGCTGAGCAGCTGGATGCGCGAGCCGCCACTCATTGCTGGGACGCCAAGGCGGTGGTGGGGATGTCCAGGTGCTGGCCGACCTTCAGCTCGTCGGTCTTCAGGCTGTTGCTGCTGCGCAGGCTGGCAACGCTGACCTGGTAGCGCACCGCGATCATCGCCAGTGTCTCGCCGGGGCGCACGGTGTGCTCACGCGGCCCCTGGGCGATCTTGCCGCTGTCACGCAGCCAGGCGATGTAGGTGCCCGGTGGCGGGTTCTGCTGGAAGAACTGGCGCACGCCGGTGTGGATCGAGCGCGCCAGCGCCTGCTGGTGGCTGCGGGTCGCCAGCTTGGCGGCCTCGTTGGCGTTGGAGATGAACCCGGTCTCGACCAGGATCGACGGAATGTCCGGCGATTTCAGCACCATGAACCCGGCCTGCTCCACACGCTGCTTGTGCAGCGGCGTGACCCGTCCCATGTTGCCCAGCACCTTCTGCCCAACGTTGAGGCTGGAGCTGAGGGTGGCGGTCATCGACAGGTCGAGCAGCACGCCGGCCAGCATGCGGTCCTTGTCGTCGAGGCTGACGTTGCCGGCACCGCCGATCAGGTCGGAACGGTTTTCCGTGTCGGCCAGCCAACGGGCGGTCTCGGAGGTGGCGCCACGGTCGGACAGGGCGAACACCGAGGCGCCAAACGCGGCCTTCGACGGCGCGGCGTCGGCGTGAATCGAAACGAACAGGTCGGCGCCCTTCTTGCGGGCGATCTCGGTGCGCTTGCGCAACGGGATGAAGTAGTCGCCGGTACGGGTCAGCTCGGCGCGGTAGCCCTTCTCGGCGTTGATCTGACGCTGCAGCTCCTTGGCGATATCCAGCACGATGTCTTTCTCGTGTTGGCCGCGCGAGCCGGACGCGCCAGGGTCTTCGCCACCGTGACCGGCGTCGATGGCGACCACGATGTCACGCTTGCCGCTCGGAGCTGGCGGCAGCTTGATCGCCGGTTGCGCCGGGGTGACCGGCACCGCTGGCGTCGTGGCCGGGGGCTGCGGCGTCGGTGGCGGGGTCGGGTTGCTGGCGGCGATGGCATCGGCCTCCTGATCGTACAGGTCGACCACCAGGCGGTTGCCGTACTGGGCGTTTGGCGCCAGGGTGAAGCTCTTGGGGGAGACGGCCTTTTTCAGGTCGACCACCACCCGCAGGTCGGTGGGCGTGCGCTGGGCCGAGCGCACGCTGGTGATCGGCGTATTCGAGGTGGAGACATTCAGCGGCGCACCCAGGGTGGCGCCGTTGATGTCGATCACCAGGCGATCAGGTGCGGTCAGGGTGAAGACGCTGTGCTGCACAGGCCCGGACAGGTCGAAGACCAGCCGCGTGTTGTCCGGAGCGCGCCACAGGCGCATGCTCTTGACTTGAGTGACGGCCAGCGCGTCAACGGTCACCGCGGTCAGCAGCAGCCCAACGACGGCGACCAGTGCGCGTATGCGCATACCTTTCCCCACTTACTGTTTGAATTCTTTGGCCAGAACGGCACACCAGGCTTCGCCGCGTGCCCCCTGCGGCGACAGGTTCAGCGAACGTCCGCCCGCTTGCGGGCTTATGGTAATGGTCAGGTCGGGCTTTGGCAAAACGCCCGCGCCTTTGTCGGGCCATTCGAACAGGCACAGCGCATCGCCCTCGAAATAGTCGCGAATGCCCATGAACTCCAGTTCCTCCGGATCGACCAGGCGATAGAGGTCGAAATGGAAGGCGCGAATGTCGCCGATTTCGTAGGGTTCGACCACGGTGAATGTCGGACTTTTCACCGGACCTTCATGACCCAGGCCACGGATCAGGCCACGGGACAGCGTGGTCTTGCCGGCGCCCAGGTCACCTTCGAGAAAGATCACACCATGACCTTTGGTCACTTCGGCCAGCTTGGCGCCAAAGGCGACGGTGGCTGGCTCGTCGGCCAGAAACAGGGTTAAACCTGACACGCTGAATGCTCCTCCAATAACGCTCTAATGACCGGGACCAGATCGCTGGCCGCCAGCCCTCTACCTTTGACACCCAGGCGCTCGCCCGCGCAGGCATGCAACCATACCCCCAGGCACGCGGCCTGCCAGGCGTCCAGCCCCTGGGCCAACAACGCCGCCAACACGCCGGTAAGCACGTCGCCCAGCCCGGCACCGGCCATGGCCGGATGCCCTCGCCCGCACTGCGCCAACTGCCCCGCCGGATCGGCCACCAGCGTGCCCGCGCCCTTGAGCACGCAGACGCTGGCGTAACGCCGCGCCAGCTTGCGCGCGGCGCCCGGCCGGTCGGCCTGCACCGCCTCGGTGGAGATGCCCAGCAGCCGCGCAGCCTCGCCCGGGTGCGGGGTGAGGATGCTGCCGCTGGGCAACGCCAGTGGCGCAGCGGCCAGCAGGTTGAGAGCATCGGCGTCCCATACCTGCGGCAGATGCGCATGGGTCACCGCCGACAGCAGGCTGCGGCCCCAGGCCGCCTGGCCCAGCCCGGGGCCGACCACCAGCACCGTGGCCCGTGCGAGCGGGCCGAGCAACTGGTTGGCCGAGCTCACGCCCAGCCACATCACCTCCGGCAGGCGTGCCAGCCCGGCGGCGACGTGCTCGGCACGGGTCGCCACGCTGACCAGGCCGGCGCCGCAACGCAGCGCCGCCTCGCTGCTGAGCAAGACCGCGCCGCCGGTGCCCAGGTCACCGCCGATCACCAGCACATGGCCGAAATCGCCCTTGTGGGCATCGGCGGCACGGGGTGGCAGCCCGGCCAAGGTCAGGCTGCTCAGCAACAATGGGGGGTGTTTGGTCTGAGGCATGGGATCAAAGGCTCCGATGTCTGGCAGAATTATACGCACCTGTGCCTGTAATGCCTTATCCATCCATGCCCGCCACGACTCCAGACATCGCCACACTGGCCCAATCGATCAAGGATTGGGGCCGCGAACTCGGTTTTGCCCATGTCGGCATCGCCGGCGTCGATCTTGGCGAGCACGAACAGCACCTGCAGCGCTGGCTGGCCGCTGGCTACAACGGCGAGATGGAGTACATGGGCGACCATGGCCACAAGCGCTCGCGCCCGGCCGAGCTGATCCCCGGCACGCTACGGGTGATTTCGCTGCGCATGGACTACCTGCCCGGCGACACGCAGATGGCCAAGCGCCTGGCGGAGCCGGAAAAGGCCTATATCTCGCGCTACGCCTTGGGCCGCGATTATCACAAGCTGGTGCGCAAGCGCGTGCAGCACTTCGCCGACCGCATCCAGGCGGCCATCGGTCCCTTTGGCTACCGTGCCTTCGTCGACAGCGCCCCGGTACTGGAAAAGGCCCTGGCGCAGGAAGCCGGCCTGGGCTGGATCGGCAAGAACACCCTGCTGCTGAACCGCAAGGCTGGCAGCTATTTCTTCCTGGCCGAGCTGTTCGTCGACCTCCCGCTGCCGATCGACGGCGTGCAGGGCAGCGATCATTGCGGGCGCTGCCAGGCGTGCCTGGACATCTGCCCGACCCAGGCATTCGTCGGGGCCTACCAGCTTGATGCCCGACGCTGCATCTCCTATCTGACCATCGAATTGCGCGGTGCCATTCCACTGGAACTGCGCCCATTGATCGGTAACCGGGTGTTCGGCTGCGACGATTGCCAGATCGTCTGCCCTTGGAACCGTTTCGCCAAGACCACTACCGAAGACGACTTCATGCCCCGCCGGGGGCTGGACAATATCGAGCTGGCCGAGCTGTTCCTGTGGGATGAAAAGCGTTTTCTCGGTTGCACCGAGGGCTCGCCCTTGCGGCGGGCGGGGTATGAGCGGTTTTTGCGTAACCTAGCGGTGGGACTGGGGAATGCGCCATCGACCATTCCCGTGCTGGAGGCGCTCAACGCGCGGCGGGATGATCCTTCGGAGCTGGTACGCGAGCACGTGGAGTGGGCGCTGGCTCGCCACGACGCCCTTTGACGCCTGCCGGCTTTGGCGATCAGAAGATTAACCCCTGCAGCCCACTAGCGACAGCTGCGCCAGTCCAGGCGCCGCCCGTAACTTCGCGACTTCAGGAGGCCGAACGGAGGTCTTGCGGAGGGAGGTGACGGGCATGGATGCCCGTCAAGCGCTGCGCCCCAGGATGGGGCGTACAGCGCGGTCCTCCCGGGAGCAAGGCCGGAGTGAGGGAACCCGGAGCGAAGCGGAGGGCCGGATGAATGGAGCGAGGATTTTTTGGTTCCTTTTTGATCCTTCAAAAAGGAACTCGCCGTAAGGGCGAAAAGGTGACTATGCGTCGACATCGCAAACGAATGCACTTACAACCATTAAAACCAGCGCCGACCGACTTTGACTTTGACTTTGACTTTGACTTTGACTTTGACTTTGACTTTGACTTTGACTTTGACTTTGACTTTGACTTTTAGAGCATGTGTTTTGAAAGCTATATGCGCATTCATTCGCGATGGTGACGCG
>NZ_NIBE01000054.1:0-52451 GCF_002205115.1 Pseudomonas sp. DrBHI1 | reverse complement strand
GCCCTTACGGCGGGTAACTTTTTGAAGGATCAAAAAGTCACCAAAAAATCCTCGCTCCATTCATCCGGCCCCTACGCTTCGCTCCGGGGTTCCCTCGCTCCGTTCTTGCTCCCGGGAGGACCGCGCTGAACGCCCCATCCTGGGGCGCAGCGCTTGACGGGCATCCATGCCCGTCACCTCCCTCCGCAAGAACTCCGCTCGGCCTCCTGAAGTCGCAATTGGCGTTGCCTGAACTATCGCGCGCTTAGAAGCAAGATCAAGATCAAGATCAAGATCAACAGACATGAACCAACTATTGGGCCACTGGCAGTGTAGCTAAGTTATAGGTTCTCGGCGACTAGCCGGCTCCCACAGGGATAATTGAACCCCTCAAAGGGCAGCGCTAATTTACTGTTGATCGTTGTAATGAAACTTCGGCATCTCCCAATGAAACCGAATCGCCAACAACCGCACCAGAAAACCACCAAACAATGTCAGCAACATGGCCTGCTCCGCCGGCACCTTGAAGTAAACGCACCCCAGGTAGAACCAAGCCGCCGCGAACGACACACTGGCATAGAGCTCACGCCGAAACACCAGCGGAATATCGTTGCAGAAGATATCCCGCAGGATGCCGCCAAACACCCCGGTAATCACCCCGCTGATCGAAGCAACCAGGAACCCCTGCCCCATCTCCAGCGCGGTCATGCAGCCGATCAGGGTAAACGCCACCAACCCCAGCGCGTCGAGCACCAGGAACAGCGACCGCAGGTGACGCATCAAGGGCGCGATGAAAATCGTCAGCAGCGCCGCGAAGCTGGTCAGCACCAGGTACTCCGGGTGCTTCACCCAGGTCAGCGGGTAGTGCCCAAGCAGCACGTCACGCACCGAGCCACCACCGAGCGCGGTGACGCAGGCGATCAGCACCACGCCGAACCAGTCCATGCCGCGGCGGCCGGCGGACAGGGCGCCGGTCATGGCTTCGGCGGTGATCGCGATGAGGTAGAGCATCAGCAACATGGTGCAGGTCCGTGCGGGAAAGGCGCGCAGTCTACCCAGTCGCGCGGGGCACCAAAAGGGGGCGCGCCGACGATCGTCGGCGCACGACAAGGTCAGACCTTGATGAAGTGCTCGCGATAGTGGCGCAGCTCGCCAATCGACTCGCGAATATCGTCCAGCGCCAGGTGGGTGCTGCCCTTCTTGAAGCTGTCACGCACTTCCGGCGCCCAGCGCGCGGCCAGCTCCTTGAGCGTGGACACATCGAGGTTGCGATAGTGGAAGTAGTTTTCCAACTCGCGCATGTGGCGATACAGGAAACGACGGTCCTGGCAGATACTGTTGCCACAGATCGGCGACTTGCCCTTCGGCACCCACTGTTCGAGGAAAGCGATGGTCTGCGCCTCGGCCTCGGCCATGCTCACCTTGCTCTCCCGCACGCGCTGGGTCAGGCCCGAGGCGCCGTGGGTGCGGGTGTTCCACTCGTCCATGCGCGCCAACACCTCATCACTGTGGTGAATGGCGATCACCGGGCCTTCGGCCAGGGTGTTCAGCTCGCTGTCGGTGACGATGGTGGCCATCTCGATGATGACGTCGTTGTCCGGATCCAGGCCGGTCATCTCCAGATCGATCCAGATCAGATTCTGTGGGTTCTGCATGAAAAGGCTCCTCGAATAGCCCGTCATATTAGCCTAGCGGGGCGGCTCGTGGGCGTGCCGTGCTAAACTGCCCGCCGTTTTCTTTCTGCCCCGCCGACACGGAACCCTCATGGCCAAACGCCAGCTCAATCGCCGCCAGAACTGGCGCATCGAAAAGATCCAGGGCGAGCGCGCCGCCCGCGCCGCCAAACGCGAGCAGCACGTGCTGCAGGAACTGGAGGGTGGCGATCTAGGGCCGGAACAACTGGGCCTGGTGATCGCCCACTTCGGTGTGCAGGTCGAGGTCGAGGCCCAGGACGGCGAGGCCGCCGGCCAGGTCTTCCGTTGCCACCTGCGGGCCAATCTGCCGGCGCTGGTCACCGGCGACCGTGTGGTCTGGCGCGCGGGCAACCAGGGCATCGGCGTGATCGTCGCGCAGATGCCGCGCAGCACCGAGCTGTGCCGGCCAAACAATCATGGCCAGCTCAAGCCGGTGGCAGCCAACGTCGACCTGATCGTCATTGTCTTCGCCCCTGCGCCCGAACCGCACCCCAACCTGATCGACCGGTACCTGGTCGCCGCCGAGCATGCCGGCATCCACCCACTGCTACTGCTGAACAAGGCCGACCTGATCAACGACGAGAACGCCCCGACTCTCAATGCCATGCTCGAGGTCTACCGCGGCCTGGGCTACCCGCTGCTGGAAGTCTCGGCGCACCAGGGCGATGGCATGCAGCGCTTGCAGCAGACGCTCGATGGTCATATCAGCGTGTTCGTCGGACAGTCGGGCGTGGGCAAGTCCTCGCTGGTCAACAGCCTGCTGCCTGATGCAGGCACCCGTGTCGGCGACCTATCGGAATGGTCCGGCCAGGGCACCCACACCACTACCACCGCGCGCCTCTACCACTTCCCCAATGGCGGTGACCTGATCGACTCGCCGGGCATCCGCGAATTCGGCCTGGGCCATGTCAGCCGTGATGATGTCGAGGATGGATTCATCGAATTCCGCGAACTGATCGGCAACTGCCGCTTCCGCGACTGCAAGCATGACCGCGAGCCTGGCTGTGCGCTGCTCAAGGCCCTGGAAGACGGCAGCGTCACGCAACAGCGAATGAACAGCTACCGCTCGATCATCGCCAGTTTGCCAGAAGACACCTATTGAAGTGACGGCAAGCACGCCAGCATCGTAGGAAATTTTACCGGAACAGGTAGGACCGCTCCGGTTTCGCGGTCTCCTATTGTCCCTCCCACGGTTTTCCCTGATGGTCATGACTTTGTCGTCGGCATTGATCAGGGAGGGCAGCACAGATGCCGGTATTCATCAGTTACCACCAGAACGAACGGCTCGATGCCTTCATCTTAAACGAGCGCCTGCTACTAGAAGGCATTCCCACCCAACTCGTCCCCTTCGACAGTGAAGGACAGACCCACGACGACCTGCAAGG
This sequence comes from Pseudomonas sp. DrBHI1, assembly GCF_002205115.1. Taxonomy (NCBI): domain Bacteria; kingdom Pseudomonadati; phylum Pseudomonadota; class Gammaproteobacteria; order Pseudomonadales; family Pseudomonadaceae; genus Pseudomonas; species Pseudomonas sp. DrBHI1. The sequence goes on along the minus strand of NZ_NIBE01000054.1, from coordinate 49,393 downwards.
CAGCTTTTGCCAACACATGGCCGATGCCACTCACTGGATCGGAGTGCTCTGCGAGGCCTATACCGAAGACTTGTGGACGGCCTGGTTACTGGGCGCAGCGGCCATGGCGGATCGCCGGGTGACTTTCTACCACCCTGACTCGACTGAACTGCCGCAGGGCCTGCGCAAGTGGCCAGTAATGCGGGAACGAGCGCATATAGACCTGTTCGTGCGCGCCTATCATGACGAGCAGACCTTTGGCCGGGCCATGGCTTCACCGGCCGGGGACGGCGTAGTGTCGGACAGGGACAATGCAGATTTCTTCCATGCCGATCTCAAGGCCAAGATCAGGCGGGGGTTCTGAATGCATCGGGGCCGCAAAGCGGCCCCTGTCAATTACTGGTCTTTGGCCTCATCCATCTTCAACACGCCATCCTCGAAGATGTTCAGCTTCTGGCGCAGCTCGCGCGGCTGCATCGGCGTATCGCCCGGTGTCGCGGCCGCACCTGGCGCAGCACCCGTAGGCGGTGCTTCAGCGGCAGGTGGCGCTGCGTCCGGCTTGCCCTGCTCACCTTCGATATCGCGTTGCGCCTTCTTGGTCAGGACGATGATGTCGATACGGCGGTTGACCGGGTTAAACGGGTTGGCACGGTCGAACAGCGACGACGATGCATAACCGACCACACGGGCCACTTGCTCGTCCGGATAGCCACCGGCGACCAATGCACGACGCGCCGCGTTGGCGCGGTTGGCCGAAAGCTCCCAGTTACCGAAATCGCCGGTACCGGAATACGGCTTGGCATCGGTATGGCCACTGATGCTGATCTTGTTCGGGACCGCCTTGATGGTGTCGGCCATGGCCAACAGAATATCTTCGAAATAGGGCTGCAGTCGTGCACTCCCCAGGTCAAACATTGGCCGGTTCTCGGCATCCATGATCTGGATGCGCAGACCGTCCTGGGTGATCTCGAACAGGATCTGGTCCTTGAACTTCTGCAGTTGCGGGTTTTCCTCGACCTTGTTCTGCAACTCCTGCAGCAAGAGCTCGAGGCGCTCGCGCTCGACCTGCTCGGCCATGGTCTCGACCTTGTCCTTGTCCAGCTGCAGGCTGGTGTCGGGCGTCGGTTCGGACTTCACTTCCGGGTTGATGGTCTTTTCCGGCGCCAGTTGCGGCGAACCGCCCAGGTCGATGATGTAGGGCGTGCCGCTCTCGGAGAAGCCGATCGGATCCTTGAAGTAGCCGGCGATGGCGATCTTCTGCTCGGGCGTGGCCGTCGACAGCAGCCAGAGCACCAGGAAGAACGCCATCATCGCCGTGGCGAAGTCGGCGAAGGCGATTTTCCAGGCGCCGCCGTGATGGCCGTCGCCAAAGCGCTTGACGCGCTTGACGATGATGGGCTGATTGTTCTCCATGGCTTAGCGACCGCGTACCGCTTGTTCCAGCTCGGCGAAGCTCGGGCGGTGCGCCGGGTACAGCACCTTGCGACCGAACTCGACCGCCAGCGACGGCGGCATGCCGGAGGCCGAGGCCACCAGCGAGGCCTTGATCGCCTCGTAGACGTTCAGTTCCTCTTTCGCATCGTGGCGCAGGGCGTTGGCCAGCGGGCCGAAGAAGCCGTAGGCAGCGAGAATACCGAAGAAGGTACCGACCAGTGCCGCGCCCACGTGCAGGCCGATGGACTTCTGGTCGCCATCGCCCAACGAGGCCATGGTCACCACGATACCCAGTACCGCCGCGACGATACCGAAGCCGGGCATGCCGTCGGCGATGCCGGTCACCGCGTGGGACGGGTGCTCCAGCTCTTCCTTCATGCTCAGCAGCTCCATGTCGAACAGGCCTTCGAGCTCATGGGGCGCCATATTGCCTGTGGACATGATCCGCAGGTAGTCGCAGATGAACGCGGTCATGCGCTCATCGCCCAGCACGGCCGGGTACTTGGCAAAGATCGGGCTGGCCGCGGCGTCCTCGATGTCCCCCTCGATGGCCATCATGCCTTCACGACGGCTCTTGTTGAGGATCTCGTACACCAGGCCCAGCACTTCGAGGTAGAAGGTGTGGGTGAAGCGGGTGCCGAACATCTTCAGCGACTTCTTGATTACATGCATGGTCATGTAACCAGGGTTGGCCTGGAGGAACGCACCAAAGGCCGCGCCGCCGATGATCAGCACTTCGAACGGCTGGATCAGTGCCGCGATCTTGCCGTGGGAAAGCACGTAGCCGCCGAGCACGCTCGCGAATACGACGATGATGCCGATAATTTTAGCCATAAGTTGGAAGCACTTGCTGTCGTGGTCAGGGTAGGGAACGGAAGCTTGAAAACTCTTCTTCTACTTATCGGCAGAACTGCGCCAGACTATAGCCACTCATTGCGAAAAGCCAGTTCGGACTGATGTCAATATGCCAATTGAAACCAAGGTGCCAAGTCAGGTTCCGTCGAGTCTAGAGGCCTGGGTAAAGCTGCTCGACGGGATTCGAGTACCCGTGCCGAAAGACAGCCACGACCGCGTTCTACAGGCCATCAACGACAGCCGCCGCTCCCTGCGCGACATCGCCGAACTGATGCAGGACAGCCCCGCGTTGGTGCTCTGCGTGCTGCGCGAGGCCAACCACCCGGCCAACGCCAGCCTGGCGGAGCCTGCCGAAAGCCTGGAAATCGCCCTCAATCGGCTGGGGCTGGCCCGCACCAGCCAGTTGCTGGCGCGGCTGCCGTCGATACCGGCCGACGAGATCCCGCCGGTGCTGCGCCAGTTCCTGTTGATCAGCCAACACGCCACCCAACAGGCCAACGGCCTGTTCGCCAGCCGGCTGGCGCGGCTGTGGCAGGAAATCCACTGGGGCAGCCTGCTGTTCCTCTCGCCGCTGTGGCCGCTGGCCCTGGCTTACCCCAAATTGCTGGATAACTGGGAACTGCGGGTCATCCACAAGAGCGAGGACGCCGCCGAGGTCGAACGGGAACTGTTCGGCGTGCGCCTCATGCAACTATGCCAGGCCATGGCCGAGCATTGGCGCCTGCCCGAGTGGGTGACCCAGGGCTATCGCCTGCTGATGGACGAGCGCGAGCAACTGGCTCAGGTGCTGAACATCGCCCGCGAACAGGACCCGCTGGTCCAGCAGCAGCGCCTGGACGACGAGCCAGCGCTGCGTCGCTGGTTCAACCAGCCACCCAACACCGTGCTGCTGGCCAACGGCCTCGCCCTGGCCGCCCAGGTAGGCTGGGACAACCCGCACCTGCTGCGCTGGCAACTGCTCACCGCGCTATACCTGCAGACCACCCTGGACGATGTCCAGCAGCAGGTTCACCAACAAGCCGCGGCCAGTGCCCGTCATCACGCCCGTGATGCGCTGTTCCACCCGGCCGAGGCGCTGATCTGGCCCTGGCACCAGCGCAGACCGCACCCGGACATGCTTACTCCGCCGCCACCCAGCACCGAGGATCTTGGCCGCTGGCGCGCGCTGTGCCAGGAACTGTTGGCCCAGCCCAGCCCGTTCAGCAATGCCGTGCACCTGGCCACCCAGGCCCGCGACGCCCTGCTGGCCTGCGGCATGCAACGCATCATGCTGCTGAGCCTGGACAAGACCACCGATTACCTGCGCGTGCAGCAGACCGCCGGCCTGCCACGCGAGGCCGCCGCCATGGCGCTGCCCGTCGTGCAGAACAAATTGTTGCAAAAGTTGATGGCAAAAGCCGGGCAACTACGCCTGACACCCGACAACCATGCCCAGTTCAGTGCCCTGCTGCCGGCACCGCTGCGCGCTTTCTTCCGCGGCGAGCACTTGCTGCTGCGCTCGCTGGCGGTGGGCGACCAGGTACTGATGCTGGCGGTGGCCGACCAGGACGGCAAGCCGTTGGCCGACGTCAGCGTGCAGGCGTTCGGCAAGACCGCGCAATGCGTGGAGCGCGCCCTGGCCGTGTTTGCCACCCGCAATGCCTGACCCTTGCGCTACAATCGCCCCTCTTTCCACCCTGGAGAACGTGGATGACTGACTTTTCCGGCCTGTCCCTGGTGATCGAAGCCGAGGACCTGCTGCCGCGCCTGGATTCGCCGCGGCTGATCCTGGTCGACCTGACCAGCGCCAACCGCTATGGCAGCGGGCACATCCCCGGAGCCCGCTTCGTCGACCCGAAACGCACCCAGTTGGGCCAGCCCCCGGCACCCGGCCTGCTGCCGGCCCGTGCCGACCTGGAGAAACTGTTCGGTGAACTCGGCCACCGCGACGATGCAGTGTATGTGGTCTACGACGACGAGGGCGGCGGCTGGGCCGGGCGCTTCATCTGGCTGCTCGACGTCATCGGCCACAAGGGATACCACTACCTCAATGGCGGCATCCAGGCTTGGCCGGCGGACAAGCTGTCCACCGAAACGCCCGAAGTCGCCGGCGGCCCGGTGAGCCTGCACCTGCATGGCGAACCCACCGCTACCCGCGAATACCTGCAAAGCCGCCTGGGCGCCGCCGACCTGGTCATCTGGGACGCACGCGGGCCACTGGAATTCAGCGGCGAGAAGGTGCTGGCGGCCAAGGGCGGGCACATTCCCGGCGCGATCAACTTCGAGTGGACCGCCGGCATGGACCTGAACAACCACCTGCGCATCCGCAAGGACATCGCCGACGTCCTGCAAAACCTGGGCATCACCCCCGACAAGGAAGTGATTACCCACTGCCAGACCCACCACCGCTCCGGCTTCACCTACCTCGTGGCCAAAGCCCTCGGCTATCCACGGGTGAAGGGCTATGCCGGTTCCTGGGGCGAATGGGGCAATCACCCCGACACGCCCGTCGAAGTTTAAGGACGCTCAATGAAATCCCGCTTGTTCATCATCAGCCAGTACCTGCTGCCGCACCACCTGCTGTCGCGGCTGGCCGGCTGCGTCGCCGAGTGCCGCGCACGCTGGTTCAAGAACGCCTTCACCGCCTGGTTTGCCAAGCGCTACCAGGTGAACATGTCCGAGGCGCTGGTCGAAGATCTCAGTGCCTACGAGCACTTCAACGCTTTCTTCACCCGCGCCCTCAAGCCGGGAGCCCGCCCGCTGGACGAAACCCCCGGCGCGATCCTCTGCCCAGCCGATGGCGCCGTCAGCCAGCTCGGTCCGATCGAGCACGGCCGCATCTTCCAGGCCAAGGGCCACGGCTACAGCGCCCTGGAGCTGCTGGGCGGCGATCCGGCCCTGGCCGCACCGTTCATGGGCGGTGAATTCGCCACCATCTACCTGTCGCCCAAGGACTACCACCGCGTGCACATGCCGCTGGCAGGTACCCTGCGCGAGATGGTCTATGTGCCGGGTCGGCTGTTCTCGGTCAACCAAACCACCGCGGAAAACGTACCTGAGCTGTTCGCCCGCAACGAGCGCGTGGTCTGCCTGTTCGACACCGAGCGTGGGCCGATGGCCGTGGTGCTGGTCGGCGCAATGATCGTCGCCTCGATCGAGACCGTCTGGGCCGGCCTGGTCACGCCACCGAAGCGCGAGCTGAAGACCTTCCGCTACGACGAGGCCAGCCGTGCACCGATCCACCTGGAAAAGGGCGCCGAACTGGGCCGCTTCAAGCTGGGCTCCACCGCCATCGTGCTGTTCGGGCCGGAGCAGGTGAAGTGGGCAGAGAGCCTGGGTGCCGGCTCCGCGGTGCGCATGGGTGAGCTGCTGGCGCAGCCGACCCAGGCCTGACTATCCGGTAAGCAAAAGGCCCTGCATGATTCAAGTCATGCAGGGCCTTTTTTTGCCTTGGGATTGCTGGGAGGGCTTCGCCCTCCTTGGGCTCAAGATCAACCGCGCGCTTCGCGATCACGCACGCCCAGCAGGTACAGCACGCCATCCAGGCCCAGCGTCGAGATGGCCTGCTTGGCCGACTGGCGCACCAGCGGCTTGGCGCGGAAGGCCACGCCCAGGCCGGCCTGGGACAGCATCGGCAGGTCGTTGGCCCCATCACCAACGGCGATGGTCTGCTCGAGCTGCAGGCCCTCCTGACTGGCCAGTTGCAACAGCAGGTCGGCCTTGCGCTGGGCATCGACGATCGGTTCGACGGCCACCCCGGTCACCTTGCCGTCGACCACCTCCAGTTCGTTGGCGAATACGTAGTCGATGCCCAGGCGCGCCTGTACCTGCTTGGCAAAGTAGGTGAAACCGCCGGAGAGGATGGCGGTCTTGTAGCCCAGGCGCTTGAGTTCGGCAAACAGGTGCTCGGCGCCCTCGGTCAGGCGCAGCGAAGCACCGATCTGGTCGAGCACGCTCACGTCCAGCCCCTTGAGCAAGGCCATGCGCTCCTTGAAGCTGGCGCGAAAATCCAGTTCGCCACGCATGGCACGCTCGGTGATCGCCGCGACCTGTTCGCCGACGCCGGCGGCCTTGGCCAGCTCGTCGATGACTTCGGCCTCGATCAAGGTCGAGTCCATATCGAACACCGCCAGACGGCGGTTGCGGCGGAACAGGTCGTCTTTCTGGAAGGCGATGTCGATGCTCAGCTCTTCGGACAGCGCGAAGAACGCCGCACGCAGGGCCTGGCCGTCGTTCGGCTCGCCACGCACCGAGATTTCCAGCGCGGCCTTGCCCTTGTCGATCTGGGCGTCCAGCGCCACGCGGGCGGACAGCCGTTCGATGCGCTCGATGGTCAGGTCGTGCTCGCTGATGATGGCGCTGACGCGCTGCAACTGCTGCGGGGTGATCCGGCGGCTGAGCAGGGTAACGATGTGGCGGGCCTCACCCTGGCTGTCGGCCCAGTGCTGGTAGTCGGCCTCGGAAATGGGGGTGTAGCGGGCCTGCAAGTTCAGTTCGTGAGCCTTGGACTGCACGCTCTGCAGCAGCGCCGTGGCCACTTCGTTATCGGGGATGTCGACCAGGATGCCGAACGACAGCGTGCCGTGCATGACAGCGAGGCCGATGTCGAGAATACTCACACCGCCCTGGAGCAGGACGCCGGTGATGGCCGCAGTGAGACCCGGACGGTCTTCACCAGTGATGTTGATCAGGACGATTTCGCGCAAGACCGGGGCTCCAACTCGATGAAAAATGCGCATTCTACCGATTTTCCATGACCGCCGGGCGCCAACGATACTTTGCCGACAAAACGCGTGTCGCTATACTGCGCAGCAACTTTCTCGCCATAAAGAGCCGCGCTCTGTGAACCGGCCCACGCCCGTAAAACCCGACAACTTCTTCCTGATGATCTACCGAGCCCTGAGCCAGCGCCGAATTCCATTGGCCCTGCGCATTGCCAGCCACAACATTTTCCTGGTGGCCCTGGCCCTGGTGATCTATGCCTGCGTGATGGGCCTGCAGTTCAAGCAGGCCATGCACGAGCAGGCCGATGCCGTCGGCCAGAGCCTGACCACCCAGACCGCCACCTCGGCCACCGAGCTGCTGGTGTCCAACGACATCCTCAGCCTCAACGTGCTGCTGGGCAACCTTGTGAAGAACCCGCTGGTGGCCCATGCGGCCATCTACAGCGTGGACAACCGCATCCTCGCCGAGGCCGGCCAGCGCCCGCGCAACAGCCTGCTGGGCGAAACCGAAGGGGTCTACCAGACCAAGATCACCTTCCAGGACGTGACCGCCGGCCAGTTGCGCATCAGCCTGGACATGAACCAGTTCCAGCAACCGATGCTGATCAGCTTGCAGAGCATGGGTATCCTCGCCGCGATCCTGCTGGCCCTGGCCCTGACCCTCAGCCTGCGCCTTGGCCGCTTTATCTCGACGCCGCTGCTGCAGTTGCGCGTGTGGTTGCGTGACCCGCACCCTTACACGCCGGGCATCGACCGCCAGGACGAAGTCGGCGATCTGGCGCGCCAACTGCACGCGCGCCTCGCCCCACCGCCGCCACCTGAGCCTGAAGAAGAGGACGAGGAAGACGATTTCGACGACGCGCCAGTTGCCAAGGTCGCCCCACGGGCCAAGGCGATGGTACAGACTGCCGGGCACGACGAGGACGACGACGCCTTCGCCGACCTGATGGATGAGCAAAGCGCTCCGGCCAAGCCTGTCATCGTCGAGTCCGACGAGCCGCAGTTCAGTGCCGTGCTGGCCGTGCAGTTGGGCTCCCAGGAGCAACTGCGCCGCCTGCCACGCACCCGCCTGACCGAGCTGCTGGAGCGCTACCGCGACTGTTTGGAGCAGGCTGCATCGCTGTACGAAGGCGAAGTCCACACCCTGAACGACGGCAGCACCCTGCTGTTGTTCCACAGCCGCGACAGCGGCGAGGACTACCTGACCAATGCCATCTGCTGCGGCGAGCTGCTGCGTGCCCTGGGCCACGCCCTGCAGATCGAGGTGGCCGACAGCGGCATCACCCTGCAGCTGCAACTGGGTCTGGTGCTGGCTGACGACCTGCAAGGCCTGGATCAGGTCGACCTGCTAATGACCGAACAGGCCCAGGACGCCCTGGCTCTGTCGCAGCACAGCCGCAACCTGCTGCTGGTGGAGCGCCGCATCAGCGATGACGCCCTGGTGCGCCAGCGTGCGCGTATTCGGCCGATTGCCAGCCCGGAAGGCGCGTGCTGTGTAGAACGCCTGATGGAGCCTTACCCGTCGATGCTGGAACGCCAGCTGGCACGGATGCACGAGCGCCGCGCCTGAGCGCCACCGCTCATCTAGGACTTGCGTGGGAGCGGGCTTGCCCCGCGATAGCGTCGGGGCAGGCAATGTTGCTGCCCTGGCAAGCCCTATCGCGGGACAAGCCCGCTCCCACGCAGATCTGATAAAGCCTCCCGACCAAAGACACAAAAAAGCCCGCATCGCTGCGGGCTTTTTTGTGGCTGCGGATATCAGAAGCGGAACACTTCCATATCGGTACGAATCGGCGAGGCCATCGGAATCTTCGGTTTCTCAGGCTCTTTCTTCACCTGCACCGGCGCCGCCGGCTTGCGTGGCGTCTCCTCGGCGATGGCCGGCTGGTTGGCCAGTGGTTTAACGGCGGTGCTCAGCTGTTCGGCCAGCTTCTGCAACAATTGCCCCTGAGCCTGGACCTGCGCAGACTCGCTGCCCGCATGGGGCTGCTCGAGGTGGACGATGCGGTTGTCACGCACCTGGCCACGGCGGTCCAGCACACGCCACTGGGCGTCCAGGATCGCGGGCTGGTTCTTGCCCGAGTCCAGGCGGGTAATGGACAGCAGCACCTGCACGTCCGGCGTGAAGCCGGCGCTCGCCGGCGCCAGCACCACGCGCTGGCTGTCCAGGCGCCAGGCCAGCTGGCGCACCAGCAACTGGTCGATATCCGACGAAAGGCTGCCGGCCCAACGGCCATCGGTGGCTGCCGTCAGACTGCCATCGACCTGCCGCTGTAGAAAGGTCTCACGTTGCAGGTAGTCGGCCACCGATACCGGGCCGAGCACCACCGCCATGCCCGCCGCCTGGGTCGGCTGGCCGGGTTCACCGCTGTCGAGCTGATACAAGGCGACCGGCTGATGCATGCTGCATCCGCTCAGGCCCAGCAAGCCGGTCACCAGCAACGCAAATGGAAGGCGCAGAAATTTCATTCATCCCATCCAGGCGGTCGTCTCCAGACTGACCGCAGTGATACACATGTAGATTCATCCGGGCACCCGGCCACGCCGGCGCCACGCGGGCCCTATCATCCGCGAATTAGCCGCCAGACTCCAGCATTTCCGCCTGAAGCGGCGCCGAAAGCGCCGCATCAGACAGCCCATGCACTCAGGCGGGGGTTTCCACCATCAAGCTATCCACGCGCTGGAAACCACGTGGCAATTTGCTACCGCGGCGACCACGCTCACCCTTGTAGTGCTCGAGATCATCTGGTTTCAGAGAAAGGGTACGCTTGCCAGCTTGCAATACAAGGGTCGACCCCTCACTGATCACTGCCAGGTCAGTGACGAATTCTTCACGACTGGCTACTCGGTCGCCCGGAACGCCGATGATCTTGTTGCCCTTGCCCTTGCCCAACTGCGGCAGGTCGGCGACCTTGAATACCAGCAGACGGCCTTCGGTGGTTACCGCGGCCAGCCAGTCTTGCTCGCGGTCGGCCACCGGGCGCGGGGTCATCACCTTGGCGCCGTTGGGCAGGCTGAGCAGGCCCTTTCCGGCCTTGTTCTTGGCCTGCAGGTCCTCACCCTTGACCACGAAGCCGTAGCCGGCGTCGGAGGCCACCACGTACAGGGCCTCGTCCTCCGGCAGCAGCACGCACTCGAAGGTAGCGCCGGGCGGTGGAGTCAGACGACCGGTCAGCGGCTCGCCCTGGCCGCGCGCCGATGGCAGGCTGTGGGCCGCCACCGAATAGCTGCGGCCGGTGGAGTCGATGAGCACGGCGAATTGGTTGGAGCGTCCGGCGGCGGCGGCCTTGAAACCGTCACCGGCCTTGTAGGAAAGCCCGGTGGCATCGATATCGTGGCCCTTGGCGCAACGCACCCAGCCCTTCTCCGACAGCACCACGGTGACCGGTTCGGTCGGCATCAGCTCGTTTTCCGAGAGCGCCTTGGCCTCGGCACGCTCGACGATCGGCGAGCGACGGTCGTCGCCATAGGTCTCGGCGTCTTCGATCAGCTCGCTGCGCACCAGCTTGCGCAGCTTGGCATCGCTGCCCAGCAGGGTGGTCAGGCGCTTCTGTTCCTTGAGCAGCTCGTCCTGCTCGCCACGGATCTTCATCTCTTCCAGACGGGCCAGCTGGCGCAGGCGGGTCTCGAGGATGTAGTCAGCCTGGATTTCGGTCAGGTCGAAACGGGCGATCAGTGCCTGCTTGGGGTGCTCTTCGGTACGGATGATATGGATCACTTCATCCAGGTTGAGGAACGCGGTGAGCAGGCCTTCCAACAAGTGCAGGCGCTTCTCGACCTTGTCCAGGCGGTGCTGCAGGCGGCGACGGACGGTACCGATCCGGTACTCCAGCCACTCCAGCAGCAGCGCGCGCAGGTTCTTCAGCTGCGGACGGCCGTCGAGGCCGATGATGTTGACGTTGACCCGGTAGGTACTCTCGAGGTCGGTGGTAGCGAACAGGTGCTGCATCAATTCGGCGGCATCGACGCGGTTCGAACGTGGGATGATGACGATGCGGCAGGGGTTCTCGTGGTCCGACTCATCGCGCAGGTCGGCGACCATCGGCAGCTTCTTGGCCTGCATCTGCGCGGCGATCTGCTCCAGAACCTTGGCCCCGGAGACCTGGTGCGGCAACGCGGTGACGATGATGTCGCCGTCCTCGACACGGTACACCGCGCGCATGCGGATCGAGCCCTTGCCGGTCTCGTAGAGCTTGAGGATATCGGCGCGCGGGGTGACGATCTCGGCCTCGGTGGGGTAGTCCGGGCCCTGGATGTGCTCGCACAGCTGCTCGATGGTGGCCTTGGGCTCGTCGAGCAGGCGCACGCAGGCGCTGGCCACTTCCCGCAAGTTGTGCGGCGGCACGTCGGTGGCCATGCCCACGGCGATGCCGGTGGTACCGTTGAGCAGGATGTTCGGCAGGCGCGCCGGCAGCACCGCTGGCTCCTGCAGGGTGCCGTCGAAGTTCGGCACCCAGTCGACGGTGCCCTGGCCCAGCTCGCTGAGCAGCACTTCGGAATAGCGCGACAGGCGCGCCTCGGTGTAACGCATGGCGGCGAACGACTTCGGATCGTCCGGCGCACCCCAGTTGCCCTGGCCGTCGACCAGGGTGTAGCGGTAGCTGAACGGCTGGGCCATCAGCACCATGGCCTCGTAGCACGCCGAGTCACCGTGGGGGTGGAACTTGCCGAGCACGTCGCCGACGGTACGTGCCGACTTCTTGTGCTTGGAGTCGGCGTCCAGACCCAGCTCGCTCATGGCATAGACGATGCGGCGCTGGACCGGCTTGAGGCCGTCGCCGATGTGCGGCAGGGCGCGGTCCATGATCACGTACATGGAGTAGTTGAGGTAGGCCTGTTCGGTGAAGTCGGCCAGGGAACGGCGTTCGACGCCTTCGAGACTGTCCAGTAAGTCGCTCATGCGAGCCTCGTCATTTCAGGTTCTGGCGCAGCAGCATGGTGCCGCCGCGCTGGGTAAATTCAAGTTGTTTCAGGGCGCTCATGCCCAACAACACGGCCTGGCCATCCAGGCCCGGCACCACCAAAGCGCGCACGTCGCGCAGGTGGATGTCGCCCAGTTGCAGGCTGTCGAGCCGGGTGCGGTAGCCTTCGGTGCGGCCATTGGCGGTACTCAGTTGCACCGGGGCGCCACGGGCCAGGGCCAGGTCGCGGGCCAGCGCCTCGGGGATCGCCACATCGGTGGCGCCGGTATCGAGCATGAAATGCACCACCTGGCCATTGATCACGCCGTCAGCGACGAAATGGCCCTGGCCGTTGCTCAGCAGGCGAACTTCGACGAAGCCGTCGCCCTGCTCGCTCTGCACCACGGCGTTGGGATTCTGCTGACGCGCCTCCCATTGGCCGAAAAAGCGCGTGGCCAAAAACATCGCCGCCGCCCAGGCAACGATCATCAGCACCCTGCCCGCCCGCTTGCCCGCTGGCTGGCTCATGGCTTGGCACTCCAGCCGCCGGCCGGCGCGCCGAAGCGCCAGACGACCGGCCGCGCTTCACCGTCCGCCCGTGGCCGGTCGTTGTTGTCCACGCCGATCCAGGCGCCGTCCTTGTCGATCACCAGCGCCTCGGCCAGGCCATAGGGCTGTGAATAGCGACGCGATTCCACCAGGGCGTCCGCGGCGAACGACCAGCAGCGCTCCACGGTGCCACTGTCAGCGTCGCGTCGGCAGATGCGATAAGCGTTGCGCTCGAGGGTGAACAACTTGCCCTCGAACCAGGCCAGGTCGGCGAAGTCGCGGGAAACCGGGCGTGCCTCGGGGAACTGCGGCGGCTGCATTTCCACGCCGGCTTCGCTGAGCAGCACGCAACCGCGCCCGCAGGTCCATACCGACTGCTGGCGCTGCACGGCGAGCAGCCCGCGTCGCTCACGCTCGGCGGCCAGCCACAAGCGATCGCCCGCCGGGTTGATCGCCAGTCCTTCGAACAGTGCGTTGAAATGCAGCAGCATGCCGCTGGCTCGCGCCTGGCGCACCATGGCCTGGTCGATTCTCAGCCAGTTCGGCTCGCCTTCCAGGGGCAGTTGCAGCACCGCGGCCTGGGCCTCGCTGACGATGAACAGGTTGCCTGCCTGGTCGCAGGTAATACCTTCGAAATCCAGCGCGCCGCCACGAATAAACGACGATGCCCAGTTGCGCGACTTCAACCCCCAGGGCAACCCGGTATCGGGGGCCGGTGGCGGGGTGAAGGTCAGCGGCTGGGCCTGCCAGGCCGCGCCCTCCTGGTCCAGGCGGTAGATACGGTCGTCATCGCGGTCGGACACCGCCCACAATGCGCCCCGGCACCAGGCCAGGCCCGACAGGTTGCCGCCGCGCATGCCATCGACCACGTGCTCGCCGCTGAGCTTGAGCTGCGGCCAGTCGCCGGCCTGGGCCTGCAGGGCGAACAACGCCAGGCAGGCCATGAGCAACGGACGAATCAAACCAGGACCTCGGCCAGGTTGCCTTTGGTTTCCAGCCAGTTCTTGCGGTCACCGGCGCGCTTCTTGGCCAGCAGCATGTCCATGATCTCGGTGGTGCCCTGCACGTCGTCCAGCGTGAGCTGGACCAGGCGCCGGGTGTTCGGGTCCATGGTGGTCTCGCGCAACTGCGGCGGATTCATCTCGCCCAGGCCTTTGAATCGGGTGACTTGCGGCTTGCCACGCTTCTTCTCGGCGACCAGACGGTCCAGGACACCATCGCGCTCGGCTTCGTCCAGGGCGTAGTAGATCTCCTTGCCCAGGTCGATGCGGTACAGCGGTGGCATGGCCACGTAGACGTGCCCGGCCTCGACCAGCGGACGGAAGTGCTGGACGAACAGCGCGCACAGCAGGGTGGCGATGTGCAGGCCGTCGGAGTCGGCGTCGGCGAGAATGCAGACCTTGCCGTAGCGCAGTTGCGAAAGGTCGGTGGCGCCCGGATCGACACCGATGGCCACGGCGATGTTGTGCACTTCCTGGCTGGCCAGGACCTCGCCGCCATCGACTTCCCAGGTGTTGAGGATCTTGCCGCGCAGCGGCAGGATCGCCTGGAATTCCTTGTCCCGCGCCTGCTTGGCAGAACCTCCGGCGGAGTCACCCTCGACCAGGAACAGCTCGGCGCGCATCGGATCCTGGCCTGCGCAGTCGGCCAGCTTGCCGGGCAGCGCCGGGCCCTGGGTGATGCGCTTGCGCTCGACCTTCTTGCTTGCCTTCAGGCGACGGCCGGCGTTGCTGATGGCCAGTTCGGCCAACTGCATGCCCAGTTCGGGATGGGCGTTGAGCCACAGGCTGAAGGCGTCCTTGACCACGCCGGAGACAAATGCCGCCGCCTCGCGGGACGACAGGCGCTCCTTGGTCTGGCCGGAGAACTGCGGCTCCTGCATCTTCATCGACAGCACGAAGCTGATGCGCTCCCAGACGTCCTCAGGCGCCAGCTTGACCCCGCGTGGCAGCAGGTTGCGGAACTCGCAGAATTCACGCATGGCGTCCAGCAGGCCCTGACGCAGACCGTTGACGTGGGTGCCGCCCTGAGCGGTGGGGATCAGGTTGACGTAGCTTTCCTGGATGCTGTCGCCGCCTTCGGGCAGCCACAGCAGGGCCCAGTCCACGGCCTCCTTGTTACCGGCCAGGCTGCCGCAGAACGGCTCGTCGGGCAGGCGCAGGTACTCGCTGACCGAATCGACCAGATAGGAACGCAGGCCGTCCTCGTAGTGCCATTCGACCTTCTCGCCGGTGCCCTTGTCCTCGAAGCTGATGGACAGCCCCGGGCACAGCACGGCCTTGGCCTTGAGCACATGCTTGAGGCGGCTGATGGAGAATTTCGGCGAGTCGAAGTACTTCGGGTCGGGGGTGAAGTACACACTGGTGCCGGTGTTGCGCTTGCCGACGGTGCCGACCACTTCCAGCTCGCTGGCCTTGAAGCCGTCGGCGAAGGTCATCTGGTATTCGTTGCCGTCGCGCTTGACGCGCACCCGCACCTGGCTCGACAGGGCGTTGACCACCGAGATACCGACGCCGTGCAGGCCGCCGGAGAACTGGTAGTTCTTGTTGGAAAACTTGCCGCCGGCGTGCAGCTTGGTGAGGATCAGCTCGACGCCGGAAACGCCCTCCTCGGGATGGATGTCCACCGGCATGCCGCGGCCATCGTCGCTGACCTCCAGCGAGTGGTCGGCATGCAGGATCACCTGCACCGAGCGGGCGTGGCCGGCCAGGGCTTCGTCGACGCTGTTGTCGATGACTTCCTGGGCCAGGTGGTTGGGCCGGCTGGTGTCGGTGTACATGCCCGGCCGCTTGCGGACCGGGTCAAGGCCCGAGAGGACTTCGATGGCGTCTGCGTTATAGGCGCTAGCGCTGGGATTGGCCATGGGTTCTCGTCGTCAGTCAGGTGAATGCAAAAGTCAAAATACAGAAAAATCCAGCGCCGCATACTGCCCACGGGCAATACCGGCGAACGCCAGCAGGGCCGGGATTTGCTCGGCGAAGCCCTGGTAGCTGTGGTCGCCACCGGCCTGGATACGCAGGGCACAAGCACGGTAATAGTGCTCGGCGTGGCGATAGTCCAGTGTTTCATCGGCGGTCTGCAACCACACTTGATAGCGGGCGGCGTCCTGCGGCGGCGGCACTTCCAGTTCGGCCAGGGCGGCCACATGATCATGGGTCAGCTCCCAGGCCTCGTCGGTATAAAGGTTGCGCTGGGTACCCAGGTAGCCGTCGAACAGGCGGTGCGGGCCGACCGCCGGGTTGACCAACAAGGCCTTGAGGCCATGGCGTTCGGCCAGATGGGTGGCATAGTAGCCGCCGAGTGAGCTGCCGACCAGCAAGGGGGCGCCGAGCTCATCGATGGCGGCCTCCAGCTGGGCGATGGCCTGGCGCGGGTGGTGATGCAGGGCCGGGACACGCAGCTGGTCGGACAGGCCGATCCGCTGCATCACCGCCTCGAGCTGGCGCGCCTTCTTCGACAGCGGCGAGCTGTTGAAGCCATGGATATAGAGGATGGAACCCGACATGCTGCCCCCCGGACGCAAAGACGCGCAGTGTAGCGTGTTCAAAGGGCATTGGCGCAGCGTGGGGATTTTCGCAGCAAATTCTTCAAACAACCGGGGGCACGATCTCTGTGGGAGCGGCCTTGTGTCGCGAAAGGACCGCAAAGCGGTCCCCCGACTCAGTAGCCCGGACTGTCGAAATCCAGTTTCACCTCGAAATCGCGCGCCCGCTCCACCCCGGTCTCCAACCGTCCGTCGGCGTGCAGCCGCAGCCAGCGATAGCCCGGCTGCTCCTCGCTCACCTTGAATTCCTCGCTACGCGGCGCGAACTGGATGCAGGTTGAAGGCGTGGCAAGGAAACGAACGCCGTCGCGCACCTCGTCCCATTCCTGATGGATATGCCCCCACAGCAGCGCCCTCACCTGTGGATAACCGCGCAGGCGCTGCAACAGTTCATCGGCGTTTCGCAACCCGATCGGCGCAATCCACGCACAACCGATATCCACCGGCTGGTGATGGCAGCACACCAGGCAATGGCGTTCGCCCGCACTGTTCAGCGCCTGATCCAGCACGGCCAACTGGTCGTCCGCCAACACGCCGAAGGTGGCACCGACCACTGCCGAATCGAGCATGACAATGCGCCATTGACCAATGTCCGTCACCGCCTGCACCAGCTCCGGCGCCACGGCCTGCATTACCTGGGCCTCGTCATGGTTACCCGGCAGCCAACGCGCTGGCGCCTCCAACTTCGAGGTCAGCTCGCTGAAGGCCTGGTAGGAGGCGGCGCTGGCGTCCTGCGACAGGTCGCCCGTGCACAGCAGCAGGTCGATACGCGGCTGCTCGCGACGCACCTGGTCGATCACATGCCCGAGGCTCGCGCGGGTATTCAGGCCCAGCAAAGTGCCCGCCGGGTCGGCGAACAGGTGGGCATCGGTCAGTTGCACCACATGGACGGGTGACGAAAGTGGGTGTGGTTGCGGCAACGGCCGTCTCCTCGAACGGATTCAGCACCGATTATGGCGGCGGATCGGTTTCGAGCAAGTACTCGAAACCGACGCGCATCACAATTTCAGCGCACCGCTTCCAGTTCGTGGCCGCAGGCCAGGCAGTGGCTCAACCATTCGCCGAGAAACAGATTGAGCTGGGCTTTCTCGTCCGGCTGGTGCATCGCCGTGTTGGGGTACGGGTAGATGCTGCGCAGGCGGCGGGCATGCTCGGCGCTGACCACCTCGGCCATGCGCGCGTCATGGTAGACCTGCACTTCCAGTTCGGGCACCGGCAGCCAGGGCAGACTGTGCTCCTGGCGCACCTTGAGGGTCGTGGTATAGGGACAGGCCAGCAGCACTTCAAGCACCAGCACGCCGAGCATCTGGTCGCCCTGGGTCATGCCGATGCGCCGCGAGCTCTGCGTGGTGCGCATGTCCGGCAGCAGGCGCATCAGGCGGGCATAGTTGGCCTCGCAGGCCGACTGCAGCCCGACCAGGTCGACCCGATAGCGCTCACGCAGCAGGTTCACTTCCACATACCTCGAACTTCATCACGGTTGAGTGCCAGCCATTGCAGGCCGATGATCGTGGCGGCGTTGCAGATACGCCCGTCGCGCACCGCCTGCAGGGCGTCCTCGAACGCCCACACGCGAACACGGATATCCTCGCTCTCCTCCTCCAGGCCATGCAGGCCGCCGGCACCTTCACTAATGCAACGGCCCAGGAACAGGTGGACGTACTCGTCGCTGCCGCCTGGCGAGGGGAAGTAGCAGGTCATCGGCCACAGCGCGCTGAAGGTCAGGCCAGCTTCTTCATCGGCTTCACGATGAGCGACCTCTTCCGGCTGCTCGTCCTTGTCGATCAGGCCGGCGACCATCTCGATCAGCCAGGGATTATCGATCTTGCCCACGGCGCCGACTCGAAACTGCTCGATCAGCACCACTTCGTCGCGCTGCGGATCGTAGGGCAGCACACAGACGGCGTCATGGCGCACGAACAACTCGCGGGTGAACTCGCGACTCATGCCGCCGGCGAACAATTCGTGGCGAAGGTGCAGCTTGTCGAGCTTGTAGAAGCCCTTGAACAACTGCTCACGCCGGGTGATTTCGACCTGGGTGGGCACTGTATTCAACGTGTCCGTCATGCAAACTCCTTGATACCTCGGTTACCGCATCGCGCAATCCTACTCTGCGCGCCGCCCGGTTTCACCCCTTTCTGGCGACCGTTCAGGCAGCCGGGACAGGCGCGCCGCTCTCTGTTAGCTTAGTGGCGAACTGAAGGCCGCGCAGGCGGTCCAAGGCCGATCATCACCGTTGTGAAAGAGGCAACATGACGCTTGTCAAACTGACTTCCGTGGCCGTCCTGGCACTGGCGCTCGGCGCCTGCCAGAGCCTGTTCACGCCCAATTACCGCGCTCCGCTCGAGGTCAAGCGCGAGGCCTGGGAACACGTCAAGCCCGGCTGCAGCGAGAGCGACTGCCCACTGGTCAACATCGACGTGGTGCACTTCCCCGCCCTGCCCAAGCTCGACGCCCTCGTCGAGAAACGCCTGCTGATGCTCACCGAGGACAACCAGCGCGGCACCCCGCCGGCCTCGTTGCAAGCCTATGAACAGCAGTACCTGGCCCGCGCCGACAAGCGCAACAGCAGCTACCTGCAGGCCAAGGTACGCGAGCAGCATGACGGGCTGGTGATCGTCGAGCTGTCCAGCTACCTGGACAGCGGCGGCGCCCATGGCATGCCCGGGCGCGGCTTCATCAACTACTCGCGAAAGCTGGACAAGGTGCTGACCCTGGACGACATGCTGGTGCCCGGCCAGGAAGCGACCTTCTGGAAGACCGCCGAGGAGTCCCACCGCGCCTGGCTGATCAGCACCGGCATGGACAAGGATCCCGAGTTCGTCAAGACCTGGCCGTTCAAGCAGTCGCCGCACATCGCCCTGACCTACGGCGCGGTGGTGATCAAGTACGAGGTCTACGCCATCGCCCCGTACTCCATGGGCCACGTCGAACTGAAGATCCCCTACCCGCGCCTCAACGGCGTGATCAGGCCCGAGCTGTTTCCCGGCCGCGGCTGAGCGATAGCAGCAGATGCAGCCCCCCTGCCAGCAGCAGTGCCGGCAGGGTCGCCCCAAGCTCCGGCGCCTGGCTGGCCAGCAGGTGATAGGCCGCTCCCCCCACCGCCCAGGCCAGCAGCGCCCGCCCGTGCAAGCCCTCGACCAGCACCGGCAGGCGACGGCGACGGACCACGAAGTGATCCACCAGCACCACGCCGAACAGCGGCGCGAACACCGAGCCGATCAGCAGCAGGAAGCTCTGGTACTGGGCCAGCGGTGCCAGCAGGGCGATCAGCGTGCACAACACGCCGATGGCCAAGGCCAGGTGCTCGACCTTGAGCTTGATCAACAGCCCGGTGGAAACCGCTGCGGAGTGAATGTCGGCAAAGGCGTTCTCCGACTCGTCCAGCAGGATCAGCAGCAGCGGAATGCCCAGCCCGGCACCGGCCAGCGCCAGCAACAACGCATTCACTTCACCGCTCGGCGCGAACGCCAGGGTATAGGCCACGCCCAGGCTCATCAGCCAGGCATTGCCGATGAAAAAGCCCAGCGCCGTACCGCCGAATACCCGGCTGGCGCGCTGGCCGAAGCGTGAATAGTCGGCGATCAGCGGCAGCCACGACAGCGGCATGGCGATGACGATGTCGAAGCCCAGGGCCAGGGACAGCGAACCATCCCCCGGGCGCTGCCACAACCCGGCCAGGTCGGCCTTGGCGAACAGGTTCCAGGTCAGCCAGCTGCAAGCGCCCAGCAGCAGCCAGATGCCCCATTTGCGCAGGACCTTGCGCACGAACGCCAGCGGCCCGCAGACCGCCAGCAGGGTGGCCAGGGCGCCGAAGCACAGGGTCCACAGCAACGGGCTGCTCCAGCCGCTGCCCTCGCCAAAGGCGCGGGCACCCAGCAGGCTGGCGGCGTCGCGCATGACGATGATCTCGAACGAGCCCCAGCCCACCAGTTGCAGGAGGTTCAGCAAGGCAGGCAGGCGCGCGCCGTGGCGACCCAGGGTCAGGCGCAGGCTGCCCATCGCCGAGAGGCCGGTGTCGCTGCCGATCACGCCGGCCGCCGCGAGCAATAGCACACCCACCGCCGTGCCAAGCGTGATCGCCAGGATCGAGCCGGCCAATCCCAGGCCCGGGGCAAGCAAGGCGCCGACCTGCAGGACCATCAGGCCGATGCCGAGGGAGAACCACAGCGCAAACAGGTCGCGGGCGCCGAACTGCCGGTGGTGGGTGGGGACGCAATGGTCGGGGGAGAAGTGACTGGGTGTTGTCATGGGGCTCGCCGGAGTATTGGAGTTGTTGCTGGCGAGGACTGCGTCCTCGTATCGCGACACAAGGCCGCTCCCACAGGCTCCGCGTATGACGTGAGCCATATACAGGACCTGTGGGAGCGGCCTTGCGTCGCGAAAGGGCCGCGATGCGGCCCCCAAGGTCTACTTACACCTTCTGGTACAACTGGCTGCCTTCCTGGCGGAACCGCTCGGCCTGCTCACGCATGCCCTGCTCGACCGTCACATCCACGGTCTCGATCTTGGCCGCATACTCACGCACTTCCTGGGTAATCTTCATCGAGCAGAACTTCGGCCCGCACATCGAGCAGAAGTGCGCGACCTTGGCCGACTCCTTGGGCAACGTCTCGTCGTGGAACGAGCGCGCGGTGTCCGGGTCCAGGCCCAGGTTGAACTGGTCTTCCCAGCGGAATTCGAAGCGCGCCTTGGACAACGCGTTGTCACGAATCTGCGCGCCTGGGTGGCCCTTGGCAAGGTCCGCGGCATGGGCGGCGATCTTGTAGGTGATGATGCCGGTCTTCACGTCATCCTTGTTCGGCAGGCCCAAGTGCTCCTTGGGCGTGACGTAGCAGAGCATGGCGCAACCGAACCAGCCGATCATCGCCGCGCCTATCCCCGAGGTAATGTGGTCGTAGCCCGGGGCGATGTCGGTGGTCAGCGGGCCGAGGGTGTAGAACGGCGCCTCGTCGCAGCACTCGAGCTGCTTGTCCATGTTCTCCTTGATCAACTGCATCGGCACGTGGCCCGGGCCCTCGATCATGCACTGCACGTCGTGCTTCCAGGCGATCTTGGTCAGCTCGCCGAGGGTTTCCAGTTCACCGAACTGAGCGGCGTCGTTGGCATCGGCGATCGAGCCCGGGCGCAGGCCGTCACCCAGCGAGAAGCTGACGTCGTAGGCCTTCATGATCTCGCAGATCTCGTCGAAGTGCGTGTACAGGAAGTTCTCTTTATGGTGCGCCAGGCACCACTTGGCCATGATCGAGCCGCCGCGGCTGACGATGCCGGTAACGCGCTTGGCGGTCAGCGGCACATAGCGCAGCAGGACGCCGGCATGGATGGTGAAGTAGTCCACGCCCTGCTCGGCCTGTTCGATCAGGGTGTCGCGGAACAGCTCCCAGGTCAGGTCCTCGGCCACGCCGTTGACCTTCTCCAGGGCCTGGTAGATCGGCACGGTACCGATCGGCACCGGCGAGTTGCGGATGATCCACTCACGGGTCTCGTGAATGTGCTTGCCGGTGGACAGGTCCATGACCGTGTCCGAACCCCAGCGGATGCCCCAGGTCAGCTTGGCCACTTCTTCCTCGATCGAAGAACCCAGGGCGCTGTTGCCGATGTTGCCGTTGATCTTCACCAGGAAGTTGCGGCCGATGATCATCGGCTCCAGTTCGGTGTGGTTGATGTTGGCCGGAATGATCGCGCGGCCGCGGGCGATCTCTTCGCGGACGAACTCGGGGGTGATTTCCTTCGGGATGCTGGCGCCGAAGCTGTGGCCGGCGTGCTGCTGGTCCAGCAGGCCGGCGGCGCGGGCTTCCTGCAGCTTCATGTTCTCGCGGATGGCGACGTATTCCATCTCGGCGGTGATGATGCCCTGGCGCGCGTAGTGCATCTGCGTGACGTTGGCGCCGGCCTTGGCCCGGCGCGGGTTGCGCACATGGGCGAAGCGCAGCTTGGCAAGCTCCGCGTCGTTCAAGCGCTGCTGGCCGAAGTTAGAGCTCAGGCCATCGAGGCGCTCGGTGTCGCCACGGGCGTCGATCCAGGCCGAACGCACGTCGCCCAGGCCCTTGCGCACGTCGATGATGACATTGGGGTCGGTGTACGGGCCGGAAGTGTCATACACCAGCACCGGGGCGTTTTTCTCGCCGCCGAAGTCGGTGGGGGTGTCGTGCAGGCTGATCTCGCGCATGGGCACGCGGATGTCGGGGCGCGAACCTTCGACATACACCTTGCGCGAATTGGGCAGGGGTTGCACGGACTGTTGGTCGACTTGGGCCGACTCGCTCAGACTGATTGTTTTTTCTTGTTTGCTCATCACAGGCTCTCCAGACAGCTTCCAGGCGGTGGAATGTCGGGGTGAACCTGAAAGGCGTGGACGCACCCGTGTTGACGGGTGCAGTGCCGGACATGGGGTGCCGTGGACTGCAAGCAGCCGTGACGATCCCGGACCTGGCACAAGAGGCTCCCGGGATGTGAGAGCAATCTTGTTCCCTACGCAGGCGCTAACCTGATCAGGTTCAACGGGATCCGCACCTCTGCGATCTCAGCCTTTGCTTCAAGGCACCCCGACAAGAACATGCGCAGTCTAGACTGGAGTGGCCGGCAAAGCCAAGCGGGTAAATCCGGGGGTGATAAATGGCACAAGTGGCGGATTGTTGATGACGGCGCGCGGCACTACACTGGCGCATCGCCCGATACCCGACAGTACAGTAAATAAAATTTGATCAAGGATTGCCCTATGCTGCGCAAACTCTCACTGGCAATTGCCGTGTCTTGTGCGTCCCACGGAGTGGCCTGGGCAGTGGATACGCCCACGACGGTGAAGACCGACCTGGTCAGCGTCTACCAGGAAGCGGTCGACAATAACGCCGACCTGGCCGCCGCCCGCGCCGACTACGGTGCCCGCCGTGAAGTGGTGCCCCAGGCCCGCGCCGGATTGCTGCCGAACCTTTCGGCCGGCGCCGAGATGATGAACACCCGCACCAAGCTCGACGAACCGTCGGTCACCTCCAACCGCAGCGGCAACGCCTGGAGCGCCACCCTGGCGCAGCCGATCTTCCGCGCCGACCGCTGGTTCCAGCTGCAAGCCGCCGAATCGGTCAACGAACAGGCCGCCCTGGAACTGTCGGCCACCGAGCAGAACCTGATCCTGCAGAGCGCCGAGAACTACTTCGCGGTGCTGCGCGCCCAGGACAACCTGGCCTCGACCAAGGCCGAAGAAGCGGCCTTCAAGCGCCAGCTCGACCAATCCAACGAGCGCTTCGACGTCGGCCTCTCGGACAAGACCGACGTGCTGCAGTCCCAGGCCAGCTACGACACCGCCCGGGCCAACCGGATCATTGCCGAGCGCCAGGTGCAGGATGCCTTCGAGGCCCTGATCACCCTGACCAACCGCCAGTACACGGCAATCCAGGGCGTGGTCCACACCCTGCCGGTGCAGGTGCCCACGCCCAACGACGCCAAGGCCTGGGTCGAGACCGCCGGACGGCAGAACCTCAACCTGCTGGCGACCAACCACGCCGTGGCGGCCGCCGAAGAGACCGTGCGCCAGCGCAAGGCCGGCCATGCGCCGACCCTCGACGCGGTGGCCAAGTATCAGAAGGGCGACAACGACAACCTCGGTTTCACCAACCCCTCGCAGAACGGGGTGCGCTACGGTGGCGATGTCGAGCAGACCAGCGTCGGCCTGCAGTTGAACATCCCGATCTACAGCGGCGGCCTGACCAGTTCTCAGGTACGCGAGGCCTATGCGCGCCTGACCCAGAGCGAGCAGCAACGCGAAAGCCTGCGTCGCCAGGTGGTGGAGAACACCCGCAACCTGCACCGCGCGGTGAATACCGACGTGGAGCAGGTGCAGGCGCGCAAGCAGTCGATCATCTCCAACCAGAGCGCGCTGGAAGCCACCGAGATCGGCTACCAGGTCGGCACCCGCAACATCGTCGACGTGCTCGACGCGCAACGTCAGCTGTACACCTCGGTGCGCGACTACAACAACAGCCGCTATGACTACATTCTCGACAACCTGCGCCTGAAGCAGGCCGCCGGCACCCTGAGCCCCCAGGACCTACAGGACCTGGGGCGGTACCTGAAGGCCGACTACAACCCGGACAAGGATTTCCTGCCACCGGACCTGGCGGCGGCGGCGGCGAAGAACTTCGAACGCCGGCCTTGAGCCAAGGGAGCTCGCGGTCGCTGTAGGAGCGGCCTTGTGTCGCGATAGGGCCGCACCGCGGCCCCGGCAATCTAGCAGTAATGCGCAGATCCCGGGGCCGCTTCGCCCCCCTTTGGCGACACAAGGCGGCTCCTACAGGGACCGCATCGCCTCACAGATCAGCGGATTAGCGCAGCCAGCCCATCCAGCAACCGCTGCAACGCCCCTTGGTTGGCCTGCATCACCGCCCTGCCCGCCTCGCCCATGCGCCGCGCATCCTGTGGCAGCTCGACCAACCGACGCACCGCCCCGGCCAGCCCTTCGGCGTCATCCACCTGCTGCAACGCCCCCGCCTCGCGCAGCATCGCGCTGATCTCGAGGAAGTTGAACACATGCGGCCCCATGAGCACCGGCAGCGCCAGCGCCGCCGGCTCCAGCGGGTTGTGACCGCCGGTGGCCACCAGGCTGCCACCGACGAAGGCGATATCGGCCAGGGCATAGAGGAACAGCAGCTCGCCCATGGTGTCGCCCAGCAGCACCTGGGTCTGCGCCGTGACCGTGTCGCCATTCGAGCGGCGCACTGTGGTGAACTGGCCGGCGCACAGTTCATGCACCGCCGCGAAACGCTCGGGATGGCGCGGCACCAGGATCAGCAACGCATCGCTGTGGACCTTCAGCAGCTCACGATGAGCCTCAAGAATCAACGCGTCTTCGCCATCATGGGTACTGGCAGCGATCCATACCGGACGTTGCCGGGCAGCCCACTGTTCACGCAATGCGCTGGCCCGTGGCGGCAATTGATCGTCGACCTTGAGGTCGAACTTGATCGAACCGGTCACCTGCACGCATTCGTCGCGCGCACCGAGCGTACGGAAACGCTCGGCCTCGGTTTCGGTCTGCACGGCGATCAGGCTCATCTCCTCGAGCATCGGCCGGGTCAGGCCGGCGAAGCGGGCATAGCCACGGGCGGAGCGCTCGGACAGCCGGGCATTGGCCAGCGCCACCGGAATGCCGCGCCTGGCGCACTGGTGGATATGGTTCGGCCACAGCTCGGTTTCCATGATGATGCCCAGGCGCGGGCGCACATGGCCGAGGAACCGCCCGGCCGCCCACGGCAGATCATAAGGCAGGTAGCAGTGTTGCACCCGTGGCTCACCCTCGAACATCGCGCGGATGCGCTCGGAGCCGGTCGGGGTCATGCAGGTAAGCGTGATCGGCAGGTCCGGGTACTGCTTGAGCAGGGCCCGGACCATTGGCGCGGCGGCGATGCTCTCGCCCACCGAGACCGCATGCACCCAGATGCCGCCCTGGCGCATCGCCGGCAGCTGGCAGGCGAAACGCTCGGCGATCCGCGCACGGTACGCCGGCGCCTTGCGCCCGCGCAGAAACAGGCGCAGCGCGACCAGCGGCAGGCCCAGGTGAAACAGCAAGGTATAGAGGGTTCTGTTCATGGCGGCGGAGTTTACTAGGAACCGCGCGAAAAGGCCTGTCAGCCAATCGCCCTCAGGTGCACGGCGAAGCGCTCGGCCAGCCACTGCGCGGCCGGGCCCAACGGTTCGTCGCGCCGCCAGGCCAGCTCCGCCACCAGCGCTGGCGGGCGCCACTCGCTGTCCAGCTCGACCATCTGCGTCTGGTAGGTGGGGTACTGCACCACATGCCGAGGCAGCCAGGCCCAGCCCAGACCGCGCATCAGCAACTCGGCCATGGCGTAGAAACTGTCTGCGCGCCAGACCTGCGGACTGATCGCCTCGCCGCCCGGGTAGCCACTCTGCTGCGGGGTGATCAGCAACTGGCGGTGGCGGGCCAGTTGCTGGCGGCTGACCTTGGCCAGGTGTGCCAGCGGGTGGTCGATGGCACACACCGTGACCATCTCGACGCTGCCCAGGGCGCGCCGCTCCAACGAGGCGGGAATGCTTTCATGGTGGAAGAACAACCCCAGGTCGGCACGCCGCTCCACCAGCTTGCGCGCCACATCGCCCTGGGCACCGCTGGCCAGTTGCACTTCCAGGTAGGGGTAGTGCGCCGCCAACTCGTCGAGGCTGTCGATCACCGGCTGGTAGGGCATGGCCTCGTCCTGGGCCACCCGCAACAACGCCTCCTGCCCGCGCATCAAGGCCTGTGCCCGACCATCCAGGCGCTCGCACTGACGCAACAGCTCGCGGGCGTCCTCCAGCAACGCGGCGCCGCTTTCGGTCAGGCGCGGCAGCCGGCCGCTGCTGCGCTCGAACAGGGTTACACCCAGGTCCGTCTCGAGCAAGGCGATGGCGCTGCTGATCGCCGACTGGGCCTTGCGCTGTTCGCGGGCCACGGCGGAAAACGAACGCAACTCGGCGGCCCGCACGAACAGGCGCAGTTGCTCGAGGCTCCAGTATTCTGTCATGACCAACCTATCTCCAAAGTAGATAGGTAATGACTTTACCGCATCCAGGGATTCCCTAGAATGCCATCCAGCAACGGAGGACCCGCACCATGAACGCCTACACCTATCTCGCCATCGCCATCTGCGCCGAAGTCATCGCCACCGCCTCCATGAAAGCGGTCAAGGGGCTGAACACGCCGCTGCCGTTGCTGCTGATGGTCTGCGGTTACGGCGTGGCGTTCTGGATGCTGACCCTGGTGGTGCGCAGCATTCCGGTGGGCATCGCCTATGCGATCTGGTCGGGGCTGGGCATCGTGCTGATCAGCATCGCGGCGTTGCTGATCTACGGACAGAAACTGGATGTGCCGGCGATGCTGGGCATGGCCATGATCGTCGGCGGGGTAGTGGTGATCCAGGTGTTCTCCAATACCGCCGGGCATTGATCCACGGGGAACACTGTTCCCATGTGAACTGTATACTGCGCACCTGTCCCAGTTTTCGAGGTGCCCGCATGCCATCCGCCATTACCACTGACGTGCTGATCGTCGGCGCCGGGGTCGCAGGCCTCTGGCTCAATGCCCGGCTGCGCCGCCTGGGCTATTCGACGGTGCTGGTGGAGCGCGCCAGCCTGGGTGGCGAGCAGACCATCAAGTCGCAAGGCATCATCCACGGCGGCACCAAATACGCCCTGCACGGCGCCCTCAGCGGCGCCTCCGAGGCCATCGCCGACATGCCGAGGCGCTGGCGCGAAGCGCTGGCCGGCAACGGCGAGCTGGACCTGTCCGCTACCCGCCTGCTTTCCGATGCCCATTACCTGTGGTCCCCCGGCACCCTGGCCGGCAACCTCACCAGTTTCTTCGCCAGCAAGGCCGTGCGTGGCCGGGTCGACCAGGTCAAGGGCGAGCAACTGCCGCCGGCCCTGCAGGACCGAGCGTTCAAGGGCAAGGTCTATCGCCTGGCCGAACTGGTCATCGACGTGCCCAGCCTGCTGGCCAACCTGGCGCAGCTGGCGGGCGACAGCCTGCTGGCCGGCGAGCGCGTCGAGCCGCTGCGCGACGGCGGTGACCTGGCCGGGCTGGTGGTCGACGGCCGCGAGATCCGCGCCCAACGTATCGTCCTCAGCGCCGGTGGCGGCACCGAAGCACTGCTGCACGCCCTGGGGCTGAACCAACCGGCCATGCAGCGCCGGCCGCTGCACATGGTCCTGGCCAAGGGGCCCAACCTCAAGCCGCTGTACGCCCACTGCCTGGGCGGCGGGCCCAAGCCGCGCATCACCGTGACCACCCACCCGGCCGCCGACGGCCAGTGGGTGTGGTACCTGGGTGGCGACATCGCCGAGGCCGACGGCGTGGCCCGCGAGCCCGCCGCGCAGATCGCCGCGGCGCAAAAGGAAGTCGCCAGCCTGCTGCCCTGGATCGACCAGGCCCAGGTGCGCTGGGCCACCCTGCGCGTCGACCGTGCCGAGCCGGCGCAATCGGGCCTGGTACGCCCGGACAACGCCTTCCTCGCCGACCAGCAGCGCCTGCTGGTCGGCTGGCCGACCAAGCTGGCCTTGGCGCCGGACTTCGCTGATCGTGTGCTGGCCAGCTTCGAACGTGACGGCATCCACCCGAAGAACCAGCCGGACCTCGCCAACCTGCCCCGCCCACCGCTGGCGCTGCCTGCCTGGGAGCAACTGCTGCCATGAGCCTGCCGACCCTGCACGATCATCACCGCCCCCTGGGCAGCACCGGCCTGCGGGTGTCGCCGCTGGGCCTGGGCACGGTCAAGCTTGGCCGCGACCAGGGCGTGAAGTACCCCAACGGCTTCACCATCCCCGATGACGAAACCGCCCGCCTGCTGCTCGCCCAGGCCCGCGAACTGGGCATCAACCTGATCGACACCGCACCGGCCTACGGCCGCAGCGAGGAACGCCTTGGCCCATTGCTGCGCGGCCAGCGTGACCAATGGGTGATCGTCAGCAAGGTCGGCGAAGAGTTCGAGGCCGGCCAGTCGCACTTCGATTTCAGCGCCGCCCACACCCGCCGCTCGGTCGAACGCAGCCTCCAGCGCCTGGAAACCGACCGCATCGAGCTGGTGCTGGTGCATTCCGACGGCAACGACCTGGCGATCCTCGAGCGAGAGGGCGTGTACGAAGCCCTCGCCGCACTCAAGCAGGAAGGCAAGATCCTGGGCTATGGTTTGTCTGGCAAGACCGTCGCCGGCGGCCTGAAGGCGTTGGAGCAAGGAGATTGCGCCATGGTCACCTACAACCTCAACGAGCAGGCGGAGCGGCCCGTGCTGGACTACGCTGCCGAGCACGGCAAGGCCATCCTGGTGAAGAAAGCCCTGGCCAGCGGGCATATCTGCCTGGCGCCCGGGGTCGATCCGGTGCAGGCCAGTTTCGAGCTGCTGTTCGCCCACCCGGGCGTGAGCAGTGCCATCGTCGGCACCATCAACCCGATGCACCTGGCCCATAACGTGGCCACCGTCGCCCGCATCCTGGGCCGGCCCTGAGCCGTCCAGGCGGGGGCCCAACGCAAGGAGGAGCCTCGTGCCGCGTACGCTGATCCGCAAGAATCCGAGCAACTTCAAGACCCTGCCGCTGCACGTCGAGGCCACGCCCGAAGGCCTGACCTACCAGAGTATCGGCATGCCGCTGAATTTCGCCCAGACCCTGCAGCGGCGCAAGGCCATCCAGGTCGCCGACCCCGAACACTTCGTGGCAGAACTGGCCAACCTCGGCGTGTCGGTACGACTGACCCTGCACTGGCAGGGCCGCGACTACTGGGTGCTGGTCCGCCAGCGCCGACAGGACCGTGGCGATGTAGTGCTCAAACTGATTTCCGGCTACGTCCCGGCCCACGAGCTGAACCTGCCGCTGCACACAGCGATCCAGGAAGTGGCCGAGGAATGTCTGCTGGAAACCCCCGAAGGCTGGCTGGGCGGACGCTTCAACGACACCTGGCTGCCAGCGCCCTATGCCGCTGCCCTGCACTACCGTGAGGCGCTGCCGTTCGTGCTGTCGCCCGAGTCGGGCGCTGCCCGCCCGGTGCATTGCGCCAACCTGATGTTGCTGGAGCGGCCACGCGCCTATGTTCATCTGCCCACGGCGTCGTTGCAGCTGATCTACGACTTGCGCCTGCAAGTGCCCAAGGAGGCCAAATCGCTGAGCCTGTTTCATGTCGACGAGCGCCTGGAGGGCGATCAACTGGTGGCCAGGCTCAATCGCAAGCGGCCGGATCTCTACCTGATGCCACTCAAGGACGGCCAGCCCGTGGCCGAGCTGTACACCTTGAAGAAGGACCAACTGACACCCGCGGGCACGCGCGGACTGTGGCTGGCAGAGAGCTTCGCCCGTCAGGATGGCTGGGTGGTGCGGGATGAGCGGGTGCGCTGGAAGGATTGGCTGAAGCAGCAGGGGCTGGTCGAAAGCAAGCCCGCGCCGGTGTCGCACCTGGAACGGTTCGGGGACAAGGCTCGGGAACTGCTGGCCCGGGCGCGGACCTCGCTGCATAAATGAACACGGGGCAAGCCCGCTCCCAGCGTTTCGTGGGAGCGGGTTTACCCCGCGACTTGCAGCCTATCAGTGCTTGCGGATCTTCTCGACGATCGCCGTGGTCGAGCTGTTTTCCACCAGGCCCAGCACCTTCACCGTGCCGCCGTAGGCCTTGACGATATCGGCGCCGACCACCTGGTCGATACCGTAGTCACCGCCCTTGACCAGCACATCTGGCTTGACCTGGCGCAGCAGGTTCTCCGGCGTGTCCTCGGGGAAGCTGATGACCCAATCCACCGCACCGAGGCCCGCCAGCACGGCCATGCGTCGGTCGACGCTGTTGATCGGCCGGCCCGGGCCCTTCAAGCGGCTGACCGAGGCATCGTCGTTGATGGCGACGATCAGCCGGTCGCCCTGGGCGCGTGCCTGTTCCAGGTAGGTCACGTGACCGGCGTGGAGGATATCGAAGCAGCCGTTGGTGAAGACGATCTTCTCGTTGTGCGCACGGGCATCGTCGATGGCCAGCAGCAGCTGCTCCAGGCCCAGCACGCCCCGCTCCGAGCCCTCTTCACGCTGGATGGCGCGACGCAGCTCAGGCGCGCTGATGGCGGCGGTACCCAACTTGCCGACCACGATGCCGGCGGCCAGGTTGGCCAGGGCGACGGCATGCGGCAGGTCTTCACCCGCGGCAATGGCGGCGGCGAGGGTGGAAATCACCGTATCGCCGGCACCTGTGACATCGAACACCTCACGGGCACGGGCCGGCAGGTGCAGGGCCGGGTGGCCGGTGCGCAGCAGGGTCATGCCATGCTCGCCACGGGTCACCAGCAGCGCGCCCAGATCCAATTCGTCGAGCAGCTTCAGGCCTTTGCCGACCAGCTCGGATTCATCGGCGCAACGGCCAACGATGGTCTCGAACTCGCTGAGGTTCGGGGTGATCAGGCTGGCACCGCGGTAGATCGAGAAATCCTTGCCCTTGGGGTCGGCCAGTACCGGAATGCCCTTGCCGCGCGCGGCCTGGATCAGCGCCTGATGGTTCTGCAGCGCGCCCTTGCCGTAGTCGGACAGCACCAGCACCTTGACGCCTTCAAGCAGGGCATCGACCTCCGCGCCCAGCGACAGCGGGTCGGTAGCGAACGGCTCTTCAAAGTCGATGCGCAGCAGTTGCTGGTGACGGCTCATCACCCGCAGCTTGACGATGGTCGGCTGGTGGGCGATGCGCTGGAAGATCGAGCGCACACCGGCGGCATGCAGGCTGTTGGCAAGGCTGTCGGCAGCCTCGTCCTGGCCGGTGACGCCGACCAGAGAAGCGGGCGCGCCGAGGGCAGCGATGTTCAAGGCCACGTTGGCCGCGCCGCCGGGGCGATCCTCGATCTGATCGACCTTGACCACCGGCACCGGCGCTTCAGGCGAAATACGCGAAGTACCGCCATGCCAGTAGCGGTCAAGCATGACATCGCCGACCACCAGTACCGGGGCTTGATCGAAACGCGGCATGGACAACTTCATGGGCAACCCATTTTTGGAAAAGTGAACAGGGGCAGGATATTAGCACAGGGATGCGCAGGACTTTACGGCCAACCGCAGCGATGCTGTATCGATTGACCGGCGAGGCCTGCAAGGCCCCGCCGTGACGCTGACTCAGGTGATATTGGCCTTTTCGGCCTCGTCCAGCCCCATGGCGTGCAGACGGGCGTAATGGCCATTGGCCTGGAGCAGTTCACCGTGGGTGCCACGCTCCACCAGACGGCCCTGGTCCATGACCAAGATCAGGTCGGCCTTCTCGATGGTCGACAGGCGGTGCGCGATCACCAAGGTGGTGCGCCCCTCCATCACATGGTCCAAGGCTGCCTGAATATGCCGTTCGGACTCGGTATCCAGAGCCGAGGTGGCCTCGTCGAGAATCAGCAGCGGCGCATTCTTGAGCAAGGCCCGGGCAATCGCCAGGCGCTGGCGCTGGCCGCCGGAAAGCAGCACACCGTTCTCGCCGACTTCGGTATCGAAGCCCTTGGGCAACTGGTCGACGAACTCCTTGGCATAGGCATCGGCGGCGGCAGCCTCGATATCCGCGCGCGGCGCGCCGGCCAGGTCGCCGTAGGCGATGTTGTTGGCCACGGTGTCGTTGAACAGGGTGACATGCTGGGTCACCTGGGAAACATGCCGGCGCAGGTTGCGCAGGCGGTATTCCTCAATTTCCACGCCGTCGAGCAGGATCTGCCCTTCCGTGTGGTGGTAGAAGCGCGGGATCAACGCCGCCAGCGTCGACTTGCCACTGCCCGAGCGCCCCACCAGAGCGATCATCTGCCCGGGCTCGGCGGTGAAGCTGATATCGCTGAGCACCTGACGCTCGGTCCCCGGGTAGGTGAAGCTGAGGTTGCGCACTTCCAGGCGCCCCTCGACCCGCGCCTTCTCGATGGTGCCGTTGTCGACTTCGGGCTTCTCGTCCAATTGCTCGAAGATGCTCTCGGCACCGGCAAGGCCCTTCTGGATGGTCGAGCTGACTTCGGATAGCTGGCGAATCGGCTTGGGCAGCAGGCCCGCCGCGGTGATGTAGGCCACCAGGTCGCCCGCGGAAGCCTCACCACGCAGGAACAGTACCAGGAACATCAGCGCCGCCATGGCGGTGTAGATCACCAGTTGCAGCATCGGCGTGTACAGCGCGCCGGTCTTGGTCATGCGCAGTTGCTTGTCGGTGTTGCTCTGGCTGGCCTTCTCGAAACGGCGCTCCTCGTAGCTTTCGCCACCGAAGCTGCGCACCACGCGATAACCCTGGATGGTCTCGGAGGCCACGTGGGTGACGTCGCCCATGGCCACCTGGATCTTCTTGCTCTGCTTGCGAAACTTCTTGCTGGCGGTGCTCACCATCACCGCGATCAACGGCAGGATGGCCACCATCACCAGCGTCAGCTTCCAGTTCATCCACAGCAGGTAGGCGAACAGGAACACCACCGTCAGGCCCTCACGGATGACCACCTTGATGGCGTCGGTGGCGGCGCCGGTGACCATGGTCACGTTGAAGGTGATGCGCGAGATCAGGTGCCCGGAATTGTGGTTGTCAAAGTAGCGATTGGGCAGGACCAGCAGCTTGTTGAACAACTCGACCCGCAGATCGTGCACCAGGCACAGCGAGACCTTGGACAGGTAGTAGTTGCCGAGGAACGAACCCAATCCTTGCCAGGCGGCAATCAGTATGATCAGCAACGGCACAGCCTGCAGCAACTGCAGGTCGCGCAGGTAAGGCACGTCGGGGAACAGTACTGCCTGCGGATTGCTCAGGCCGTCGACGAAATACTTGAGGATCCCGGCCAGCATCGGCTGGGTCGAGGCGAAGATCACGAAACCGACGATGCTCAGCAGGAAGATGCCGATATAGGGTTTGACGTAGCCCAGCAGGCGCAGGTAGATCTTCAGGCTTGCAGGGGAAGACGATTCGGGAACTGTCATGAGAATCCGTCGGGTCAAAAAGAGTCGGGATTATAACACACGCGGTGTCTTGCACCGCCCGCCGCAGGTTAAGATAGACGGCTGTCCCGAACCCGGCCCCGGAGGCTTGATGCACGCACTTGACCACGCCCGTTACCTTGCCCTGCGCGAGGGCGCCCACGTCCTCGAAGCCGACGGCACTGGCGACAAGGTCCTGCGCCTGAGGGACGGCTCGATGCTCAAGCTGTTCCGGCGCAAGCGCCTGATCAGCTCGGCGGCCTGGTACCCCTACGCCCGGCGCTTCGCCGACAATTGCCAGGCCCTGGCCAAACGCGGCATCCCCTGCCCGCAGGTCAAGGCGGTTTACCGGATCGCCGAGATTGCCCGCGATGCCGTGCACTACGTACCACTGCCCGGCCACACCCTGCGCCAACTGCTGGAGCAATCCGACACGCAGAGCGGGCTGCGTGGGCAACTTGGACGCTTCATTGCCAGGCTGCACGACACCGGAGTGTATTTTCGCTCGGCGCACCTGGGTAACGTGGTACTCACCCCTGAAGGCGAGCTGGGGCTTATCGACGTCGCTGACCTGCGCACCAGCCGCTCACCGCTGCGCAGGTCGCAACGCCTGCGCAATTTCCGCCACATGCTTCGCTACCGCGAAGACCGCCAGTGGCTGCTTGGCGATGGCGACAACGCCTTCGTCGAGGCTTACCTGGCCAGCCAGCAAGTGTGCCGCCGCCAGGACCTGACCAGCGCCCTGGCCTGAGCTGTCCGCCGCAACGAAAAGGGAGCTGCAAGCAGCTCCCTATCAAAACTCGCAACCCGTAAGGGATCAGCCTATCGAGCGGCGCTGTTGCAAGCCACGGCCAAGCACCATGGCTGCCGGCAGCAGGACCAGCGGCCACAGCTCATCCGGATTGCCAATCAGCTTGCTGCCGTCGAAGTTGAGCATCACCAGGGCGCAGGCCAGGTACATGCCCCACGAGTCACGCAAACGCACAGCCTGGACCAGGGTCATCGCCACGATGACCAGGAACAGCACCAGCGAGACACCGCCGGTGTAAAGACCCAAGGCAACGAA
This sequence comes from Pseudomonas sp. DrBHI1, assembly GCF_002205115.1. Lineage (NCBI taxonomy): Bacteria > Pseudomonadati > Pseudomonadota > Gammaproteobacteria > Pseudomonadales > Pseudomonadaceae > Pseudomonas > Pseudomonas sp. DrBHI1. The sequence goes on along the minus strand of NZ_NIBE01000054.1, from coordinate 14,953 downwards.
GATGTTGTGCGGGTGCTGGATCGGCATGGTGCCGCTCAGCAGCTTGTCGGTATGGAACTCGACGCCACAACCCAAGGCCCAGCCGCAGTTCTGCCATTCGCCGACCATGACACGGAACAGCTCGCCACGGAAGGAATCGCCACGAGCGATGACCGAATGCACCCAAGCAGCGTCCTTGATCAACCAGAGCACCACGCCACCTAAAATCGCGAACACCAGCAACCAGGCGCCAGCGATTCGCGGAAAGCGCCACAGCGCCCAGGCCGCCCAGGCCGCGAACAGGAAGGCGGCACCGACCATGGCCGTGCGGGTCTGCAGCACGAAGCTCACGGCCACCAACGAAAGCACCACGGCGGCAAAGGCCTCGACCCAGCGCTGCCTGCGCAGCCAGTGCGGCATGACCAGCGCCAGGGCGCACAGCAGCCAGATGCTGACGTAAATCACGTTTTCCATTCGCGCCGGCAGCAGATCGACACGCTGGCCCAAAGCATACAACCCTGTCGCATAGGCGTAGAGCGCATAGCCATAGATATACAGGCAGATGACCCAGAACAGCGCGCGAGCGAATCCCCAGGAACGCAGGAATTCGTGATTCACCAAGCCGGCCACGACGAAGACAAACAACGTCACGTAGACAATGTGCTTATAGAACTGCCCGTCACCGGCAATCGCCGCCGGCACCAGGAACCACAGCAGGAACACCAGCCACGCCAGACCAAGCTTATCGCTCAACAGACCGGCGCCTCGCTCCTTCACCAGGAATACCAGGCCCGGCAACGCGATGAACGCGTAGAAGAGGTTGTTGGTCCATTTCGATGAGGCCATCAGCACGAAGCTGGCCAGGAACACGATCAATGCCGCGCTGAAGTAGCGCCGACTCGTGCGGTTATCGTTGCCAATCCCTTCAAACATCCTTCAACACCCATCCAAGCAAGAGCCCAACGACCAGCACACCCAACAAGCGAATGCGATCCATGCGCTTGCGACGTGCCTTCTTGATTTTTTCTTCCGGCATTTCCACATGCTCGCCGAAACCCGTGTGCAGCACGGCATCGTTTTCCAGGATCAACGCGTAGCGGTCCCGCTCCGCGTATAGCCGCGACAAGCTCTTTTCGCCGGAGTGCGATGCGTAGGGCGCATGCGCCTGATAGTCGGCGAATCGACGCAGGCCTGGGTTGAACGAGAACCCCTGCCATTCCGCCTTGTGCGAGCCCAGCTTGTGGAAGGCAATACCCTGCAGCACCTGACGCGCCTCGAGGAACACATAGGGGCTGTGTACCTGCAGGTCATGGTTGAAGCTGCGCAGCCAGACCTGCAACGCTTGCGGGTCGGCCTCAAGCAGCGCTTGGGAATCCTCGACGAAGCCCGGGCGATAGAAGGCCCAGTCATCCTCGCAATGGAACACCCAGAAGGTCTTGATCTGCGAATAGGCGGCGTCCACCGATCGCAACTGACCAAGCTTGGGATTGTTGACGATGAAGGTGGTTTGTTCGCGCCAGTGTTCCGGGATGCAGCCACGCACCGCCTCGTCACCGGAGTCTTCGGTGATGAAGACTTCACGGATGGGCGCCGTGTTGTAGCGGTCGAAACTTTCGAGCGTGCGCTTGAGCAACTCGAAACGACCACAACTGGTCACCACCAGTGTGATCTCGCTGTTTTCACTGAATATCATGGCTTCCTCGATGTATGTGGGCCTAACGCGACAGGCCGATGGCCAGCAGCACTCGCTCCAGCAGGCCGGGCTTCGCGGCCGGGCGCAGCGGCGCGCGCATGGCCTCGGTGATGGCCTGCCCGAGCGCGTGGAAGGTGTAGCGCTGCTCGACCAACTGCTGGCCATTGCGCGAGATGCGCTCGGCCAGGGCGAGATCGTCACGCAGCTGGGCGAGCTTCTCGCGCAACTGCTCGAGGTCGCGGTAGAGCACGATATTGTGCATGTCGACGAAGCCCAGCGCCTGGTTCTCTTCCTCGCCCTGATCATAGGCGAACAGGACGCAGCCACAGGCCATGGCTTCGAAATTCTTGATCATGTACTCGCCCATACCGACGTCGGCACTGACGAAAAAGCGGATGCGGCTGAGAGTCCGGCTGTACTCCTCGCCGGACTTGGTACGGGTAATCAGCAGGTTTTCCACCGCCGCGATCGACTCGAGCATCTGCTTGCGCCCGGAGTAGGCCACGCTGCGCAGGCTGCCGACGAACGCCAACTCGATATCACGCTCATGGTTTTCATTGCGCAGCAGCGCCTGGTCATACCCCTTTGGCACGAAAATCGCGTCGAAGCCTTCATCGCGCAGGCGTCGGGTGACCACCGCGCCGGAGGTGATGATCCGCGCCCATGGCAGCTGGCAGTAGTACTCGCTGAACTTGCCGGTGTATTTGCAGGGGATGTAGTTCTGGTAGGCGTCGTGCTCGAGGATCACCAGGTTCGGGATCGTACGAATGAAACGCACCTGACGCATCTCTTTCTTGAACCGCAGGAAGAACAGGATACGGTCGTACTGCTCGACCTGCACATGCTGGCGGAAGTAACCGCGCAGATCCGCCTGCTCGGCATCGGTAAGCCAACGGATATCGCACTCGCAGTCAGCCGCGATGCCTTCGTACAGACGGTCCAGGATGGCGCGTTGCTCTTTCTGGACCAGGAACAGGACTTTCACCGTGGCTCTCTCTTGTCGATCATTGTGCCGACCCACAACAATTCGTGGCGCCGCACGGCCTTGCGGAAGAATTCATTTTCACCGAATGCGGGCCAGCGCCGGGCGGCGAGGCAGCGCTGCAGGAATCGGCGGATTCGGCGCTTGAGCGGAGCTGCGGGCTGCAGGTCGTGCATCATACCCAAAGCAATGGCCTTTTGCCTCTGCTCTTGCGCACTCACCCCTAGCACCCAGGGGCGCATGGGCATGCCTGCATCGAAGAAGGGCGGCAAAGGCACCCCCATACCAGCATCGCCCATCGGCCAACGGTCATTGTCATGCAGGTGGTTGGCGTAGAACAGCTGGGTTTCAGGTCGCCAGTCGGCACTCTGCAACGCCTGCTGCAAGGCGTCATGGGCACAGACATGGTCCGGGTGCGGATCAAGGGTCGGGTGAGGCATCACGATGGTTGTCGGACGCGCGCGCTCGATGAGCTCGCGCAGGTCCTGGACCAGGTTGGTCCAGGTTGGTCGGCCATCGGCGTCGCTTTGCAACGCGACCTCATTGAAACGACGAAATGGCCGGGTGTCGGCCAAGTCTGCCTCGCGTGACGGAATCGATGCCCCGGGCTCGGCCTGCATGGCGGGCAACTGCATGCAGAAATAGCCCAACTGCACGCATTGGGCGGAAGGCACGCCGGCCCAACGCGGCACAGCAATGCTGTCCCAACTGCGCAATTCGCCCTTGAGCCGGGCCGCCTCGGCCAGGTCAAGGCCGAAGGTGTCACGGTAGTACTCGTTCTCGATCTCGCCGGCAGTGAGAGTCACGACCCAGCTGCTCTTCGCTTTGGAATAGGCAGCGAACGCCGCCAGCTCGGCATCGTCGGCATGGGGCGCGATAACCATCAGGGTATCGGCCAGGTAGTCGGGGTGGCGCAGCACCAGCAACTCCATCTCCGGCGCGATACGGCAATGGCGACCGCTCAAGCGCAGCCGTCCGGCGCTCAGCGCCCCGGCCTCACCACTCAGGTTTAGATAACGCACACCCCGCACACCCCGCTCGAAAGCCTGGCAATCGACGGCACCACCTTCGATGCGTACTGCCGGATCGAACAGCCGCCCCAACCAGCCGGCACGCAGGCTCACCTGCAAAAACAGCGTCTCGCTGCCGTCCAGCGAGCAATCGCCCGATAACGCCAGCACCCCATCCTGGCTGCGCAGCGCATGGCGCTCGCTGGCTTGCAGGTCGTACAGGTAGTCGCTGCCCGGCACGTAGAACAGGTGGTCGGAAAACCAGGCCTCATGGGCCACCCACAGCAACACCGCGAGCACGGGCGGCAACCATAGCGCCCACAACGCCGAGAGCAGCAGCACGACCAACGCCAGCAGCAGGATCACCCGTTTGCGCTTGCGATGACGCTTGAGCAGTTGCTGTTTATTGGCGCTCATGTTCAGACCTGGAAAACGTTGACGGGATTGCACCAACGATCCTTGTACTCCCGGTCGGCCCGACCGAACGAGAACCGCAGCGCCTTGCCGCGGGCATTGGCATCCTCCCAGGCGGCCTGGGTATTGAGGAAGCTCAGTACGCTACCAGGGCTGAAAGCCTTGGTCTCTGGATCGACACCGCCGTTTACATATTCAACGCTGATCCATTGCGGCGCCTCGACGCGATACACCAGTTGAATGGCGATGGGCGCCCCGTCGAGGAACAGCACCGAACCGACCAGCAGCTCGCGCAAGCGCTCGACCACCTCGGCCATGCGGGCCGCGCCGGTGGCCGGGAATCCCCAGCGACGCTGGAACAATTCACAGTACATCGCGGCGACCTCGGCTGCAGTGAAATCGCTGATCGGTCGCACCTGACCGCCCGCCTCTTCCAGCAAGCGCAGCTCACGACGCTGGTTGTAGCGGAACTTCTTCGACAGGTCCTCGTGGGGACGTGCCATGGCCAACTGCTCGGGTTGTGCCTTCAAGCCGGCGAAACGCCCCTGGTTCAACTCCGACAGGTAGCGACCGGCATGGCGCAGCGGCGCCCCGGCATCGGCGGCGGCCGGCAGGATGATCTCGGCATTGCCCAGGTCGAACAGGCCTTTCTTGCCTTCGCGCTTGAGCACGTCCTTGGACAGCGCCAGGTGGCGCCCCCAGGTCGGCAGCGCGGCCTTGAGCTCGGCGCCCTGGAACCAGCCCAGGTAACGCACCGGGATCCCGGCCAGGTCCGCCAGTTGCTCGATCACCAACGGGTGCGTGGCGACACTGCCGCCATAACGCTGCCAGGCGTCGCTGTACGCGGCCACGTCGATCACTTGCCAGCCGCGTTCGCGCCAGGCCTTGAGATGATTGAGCATCAAGCCTCCGCCTTCAGCGCGCGGACTTGCGGCAGTTTCCAGAAGGCATCCCGCACCGCCTGGTCGCTGAAGCGCTGCTGCAGACGCTGCAGCATATGCCCGGCGCATGCCTCGCGCTGCTGCGCATCCAGGCCGGCCATGTGCTTCAGGCCCTGGGCCAGCTGCGCGGCATCGCCCAGCGGGAACAGCACACCCACACCCTCGACCACTTCCCGGGCGCCGCCACAGGCGGTGGCCAGCACCGGCACGCCAGCGACCATGGCTTCGAGCAGTACCATGCCGAACGGCTCATGGTCGGAGCTCAGGGCGAACACGTCGAAAGCGCGGAAGTAACGGCGGGCATCCGGGACCTGGCCGAGGAAGTCGACCTGGTCGGTGATGCCCAGCTCAGCGGCCAGCGCCTTGAGTTTCGCCTCGAGACGCCCCTTGCCCAGAATCGCCAGGCGCGCACCGGTCGGCAGCCCCGGCAAGGCTTCGGCAAAACCGCGCAGCAGCGTGGCCTGGTCCTTGTCCGGATGCAGGCGTCCGACGTTGCCGACCACCCAGGCCCGCTCATCCAGTCCCAGGGCACGGCGCGCCTCGTCACGCGGCACCAGGCTGGCCTGCAGTGCCTCGACGTCGATGCGGTTGTACAGGGTCTGAATACGCTCGGCCGGCCACTGGCCCAAGCAGCGACGCATGTCGTCACGCACCGCGTCCGACACACCGAGCAGGCTAAGGCGCTTGCGGAACAGGTTGGCGAACAGCCGCCGCCCTTTGCGCTCATAGTCGCCGAAGGCATGGTGCACACCGATCACCGGCAGGCCGGTCCCGAGCAGCGCGACATAGATCGGCTTGAAGCGGTGGGCGATGCAAAAGCTGAAATTGCGCTGCGCGGCGATCTTGCGCAGCGCGCGGATCGCGCCCAGCTTCAGGCCGCGCACGGCCTTGGAACTGAACTCGAGAAACAGCACCTCGTCCGAGGCACAGCCAGCCGCGACCTGCGCGTCCGCTGCCCCGGTGAGGAACACGGTAGTGACCTTGTAGCCGCTGCCTTGGAACAGGCTGGCGTATTGACGGGCACAATCGAGGAACGGCCCGTCATAACCATGGCAGAACTGCAGGATGCGCGGTTCAGAGCGGCTGGTCATACGGCGCGGCGCCTTCCTTGACCACCAGGATGTCTTCCATGATCAGGTACTGCAGGTCCGAGCCGAAGAACATGTTCAGGGCGTCGGTCGGCGAGCAGATCATGGGTTCGCCGCGGCGGTTCAGCGAGGTGTTCAACGACACGCCGTTGCCGGTCAGGTCTTCCAGCGCCTTCATCATGTCGTAGTAGCGCGGGTTGTACTCACGCTTGAGCACCTGGGCGCGCGAAGTGCCGTCCTCGTGGACGACTTCCGGCACGCGGGTCTTCCACTCCTCGGCGACTTCGAAGGTGAAGGTCATGAACGGCGCGGGGTGATCGATCTTGATCATCTGCGGCGCGACAGTATCGAGCATCGACGGGCAGAAAGGTCTCCAGCGCTCGCGGAACTTGATCTGGTGGTTGATGCGGTCGGCAACGCCTTCCACGCTCGGGCAGCCTATGATCGAACGACCACCCAGCGCACGCGGACCGAACTCCATGCGGCCCTGGAACCAGGCCACCGGGTTGCCATCGACCATGATCTTGGCGATCTGCTCCGGCATGTTCTCCAGCTTGCGCCATTTCGGCTGGCTCGGGTGACGGGCACAGGCGGCGATCACGTCTTCATTAGAATACGCAGGGCCAAGGTAGACGTGTTCCATCTTCTCGACCGGCACGCCACGGGCGTGGGACACGTAGGCGGCCGCGCCAACGGCGGTACCGGCGTCGCCGGAGGCCGGCTGGACGAACAGCTCCTTTACATCATCACGGGCGATGATCTTCTGGTTCAGCTTGACGTTCAGCGCGCAGCCGCCGGCGAAGGCCAGCTTGCCGGTCTCTTTCAGCGTGTCGCCCAGGTAATGGTCGATCATCTGCAGGGCGAGCTTCTCGAACAGCGCCTGCATGCTGGCGGCGTAGTGGATGTAAGGCTCGTCGGCGATGTCGCCTTCGCGTTTCGGACCCAGCCACTCGATCAGCTTGGGCGAGAAGTAGAAGCCCTTGCCCTTCTCTTTATAGCGGCGCAGGCCGATGACGTTGGCGTATTCGGTGTTGATCACCAGCTCGCCGTTTTCGAAACTGGCCAGGCGCGAGAAGTCGTACTTGCTGGCATCGCCGTATGGCGCCATGCCCATGACCTTGAACTCGCCATCGAGCATCTCGAAGCCGAGGAACTCGGTGATCGCGCCATACAGGCCGCCCAGCGAGTCCGGATCGAAGAATTCCTTGATCTTGTGGATCTTGCCGTTTTCGCCATAGCCAAAGAAGGTGGTGGCGTACTCGCCCTTGCCGTCGATGCCGAGGATCGCGGTTTTCTCTTTGAAACCCGAGCAGTGGTAGGCGCTGGAGGCATGGGCCAGGTGGTGCTCGACCGGCTCGATCTTGATCTTCTTCGGATCGAAGCCCAGTTGCTCCAGGCACCAGACGATCTTCTTGCGGTAGCGCTTGTAGCGGCGGTTACCCATCAGCAGCGCATCGAGGGCGCGGTCCGGGGCGTACCAGTAGCGCTTGGCGTAATGCCAGCGGGCCTTGCCGAACAGGCTGATAGGGGCGAACGGAATGGCCACCACGTCGACGTCAGACGGCTTGATGCCGGCCTGCTCCAGGCAGAACTTCGCCGACTCGTAGGGCATGCGGTTCTTCGCATGCTTGTCACGCACGAAGCGCTCTTCTTCGGCGGCGGCAATCAGCTTGCCGTCGATGTACAGGGCCGCGGAAGGGTCATGGCTAAGGGCGCCGGACAGGCCAAGAATCGTCAGTGCCAAGGGTCTAGCCTCTCAAATCGGTATGAAGTGCGCCAACGGCCATTCGGGCGGATGGCGGCTAAAGGGCGGGATTATAACGCAAAGATGGTCAGGCGCGATGCACTCGCGTGGGAGCGGGCTTGCCCCGCGATAGCGGCGGATCCACCGGCGCCATCGCGGGGCAAGCCCGCTCCCACGAGGGTCACATGCCGTTAGGCTATTCGGCGATCAACCAGTCCATGCGCAAGCTGCCAGCGGTCTGCGCCAGCTCCTTGGCCAGCCACGGCAGCAGCGTCTTGAGCTCGTCCTCCAGGCCCCACGGCGGGTTGGCGATGGCCAGGCCCGAGCCGTTCAGGCCCTGCGGGCTATCCTGGTGGTGCACGTACAGCTCGACCCGCAGCAGCTTCGGCGCGCCGGTGCTGGTCAGGTCTTGATAGAAACGGGTCAACGAGCGCTGGTCCTTGATCGGATACCAGATCGCCGCGACGGTCTGGCGCATGCGACCGATCGCCTCTTTCATGGCCACGGTGCAGCGCTTGAGCTCGTCGGCCTGCTCGAACGGCGGGTCGATCAGCATGATGGCGCGCTTTTCCTGCACCGGCAGAAGCGCCCGCGGGATGTGCCAGCCTTCGCCCAGGTGAACGGTGACCCGCGGATCCTTCTTCATGTTCTCCTTGAGCAGCGCCCCATCTTCAGGGTGCTTCTCGTTGAGCAGGGCGCGGTCCTGCTGACGCATCAAACGACGCGCCAGCTCGGGCGAGCCCGGGTAGAAGCGCAGCTCGCCATCCGGGTTCAGGCGCTTGATGATGCGCAGGTAGTCGGCGGCCGCTTCCGGCAGGTCGTCACGATTCCACAGGCGGGCCACGCCCTCGAGGTACTCACCGGTACGGCTCGCCTGGTCGCCCTGCAAGTCGTAGAGACCCAGGCCAGCGTGGGTGTCGATGTAGGCGAATGGCTGTTCCTTGCGCGACATCAGGGCGATGAGGCGGGTGAGCACGATGTGCTTGAGGACGTCGGCGTGGTTGCCGGCGTGGAAGGCGTGACGATAGTTCATGAGGACTCCTGCGGGGGCAACAAGTTTACCTTGCCTTGCAGCCGGCAAAAAGCATCGCGGGGCAAGCCCACTCCCACAAATGCCCGAGGACACGAGGGAGCGGGCTTGCCCCGCGATAGGGACAACGCCGATTCAGCAGGCGTTACTTGTCAGCGTGATACGCCGCGTCAGCAGTTTCAAAACGCGAAACCATGCTGTTCGACGGGCTGCCCAGCTTGCTCACCACGAAGATGGCGATGCTGGCGAACAGGAAGCCCGGGATGATCTCGTACAGGCCCATGTCCACGTAGTTCTTCCACAGGATCACGGTCAGCGCGCCGACCACGATACCGGCCAGGGCGCCATTGCGAGTCATGCCCTTCCACAGCACCGAGATCAACACCACCGGACCGAAGGCGGCACCAAAGCCGGCCCAGGCATAGGCCACCAGGCCCAGCACTCGGTTTTCCGGATTGGAGGCCATCGCAATGGCGATAAGCGCGACGGCCAGGACCATCAGGCGACCGACCCAGACCAATTCCTGCTGCGAAGCGTTCTTGCGCAGGAAGGCCTTGTAGAAGTCCTCGGTCAGGGCGCTGGAGCACACCAGCAACTGGCAGCTCAAGGTACTCATCACAGCGGCCAGGATGGCCGACAGCAGGATACCGGCAACCCAAGGGTTGAACAGGATCTTGGCCAGTTCGATGAACACGCGCTCGTGGTTCTCGGTGACCGGACCTGCCAGGTCAGGATGCGCCGAGAAGTAGGCGATGCCGAAGAAGCCCACTGCGCAGGTACCGGCCAGGCACAGGATCATCCAGGTCATGGAGATGCGGCGGGCGTTGGCGATCGATTTGACCGAGTCGGCGGCCATGAAGCGCGCCAGGATGTGCGGCTGCCCGAAGTAGCCAAGACCCCAGCCCATCAGCGAGATGATGCCGATGAAGGTCGCGCCCTTGAACATGTCGAAGTGCGCCGGGTTCACCGCGTCGATGGCAGCGAAGGTCTGGTCGAAGCCGCCAGTGGAAATCAGCACGATCACCGGGGTAAGGATCAGCGCGAAGATCATCAGCGAAGCCTGCACGGTATCGGTCCAGCTTACGGCCAGGAAACCACCGATGAAGGTGTAGGCGATGGTCGCGGCGGCACCGGCCCACAGGGCGGTCTCGTAGGACATGCCGAAGGTGCTTTCGAACAGACGGGCGCCGGCAACGATGCCGGAAGCGCAGTAGATGGTGAAGAACACCAGGATGACGATCGCCGAGATGATCCGCAGCAGACCGGTCTGGTCTTCGAAGCGGCTGGAGAAGTAGTCCGGCAGGGTCAGGGCATCACCGTTGTGCTCAGTCTGCACACGCAGACGGCCGGCGACAAACAGCCAGTTCAGGTAGGCGCCGACGGTCAGGCCGATGGCGATCCAGGCCTCGGAAAGGCCCGCAAAGTAGATGGCGCCCGGCAGGCCCATCAACAGCCAGCCGCTCATGTCCGATGCGCCGGCGGAAAGCGCGGTAACCACGCTGCCGAGACTACGGCCGCCGAGAATATAGTCGGAAAGGTTCTTGGTGGAGCGATAGGCGGCGAAGCCGATCAGCACCATTGCCGCAATGTAGATCACGAAGGTGATCGTTAGTGGATTGCCCATGAGTTGTGCCCTGGCGTTGTTTTTATCTCTTGCGACCGCCGTGCACGACGGTTGCACCCAGGCGGCGAATCCTATGCAACAACATGAACGAGGTGCAACCATTTTTCATTTGCAAGTTGCACCCAGCCATGGTTTTTCGGATAAAGCCCCTTTTTTGCTCCTTTTCGGAGCAAACGCAGCGTTTTACATAAGCAAAAGCAGCAAAAAAGACCGTTTCGGCTGTAAGGAAACATCCTTCAGACGAGTTGCACCTTTACCGTGAAGATTTCGGGTTGCACCCGGTTGCACCCGAATTGTCCTACAGGCTAATCTTGCCTTCAGCTTAGGCCACATCCGTGACCAATAACGAGGATAAGAAATGGCGACGACCACCCTTGGGGTCAAACTCGACGACCCGACCCGTGAGCGACTCAAAGCAGCTGCGCAGTCCATCGACCGCACGCCGCACTGGTTGATCAAGCAAGCGATCTTCAACTATCTCGAGAAGCTCGAGGGTGGCGCCACCCTGAACGACCTCAACGGCCATGCCGCCGCTGGCGACGACGCCGGCGAAGTCGCCGCCGACCACGCCCACCAGTGCTTCCTGGAATTCGCCGAAAGCATCCTGCCGCAGTCGGTACTGCGCTCGGCGATCACCGCCGCCTACCGCCGCCCCGAGCAGGAAGTGGTGCCGATGCTGCTGGAGCAGGCCCGCCTGCCGGCCGCCCAGGCCGAAGCCACCAACAAGCTGGCCGCGAGCCTGGCCGACAAGCTGCGCAACCAGAAGAGCGCCGGCGGCCGTGCCGGCATCGTCCAGGGCCTGCTGCAGGAGTTCTCGCTGTCCTCCCAGGAAGGCGTGGCGCTGATGTGCCTGGCCGAAGCACTGCTGCGCATCCCCGACAAAGGCACCCGTGACGCGCTGATCCGCGACAAGATCAGCACCGGCAACTGGCAGCCGCACCTGGGCAACAGCCCGTCGCTGTTCGTCAACGCCGCCACCTGGGGCTTGCTGCTGACCGGCAAGCTGGTCAGCACCCACAACGAATCCGGCCTGACTTCCTCGCTCACCCGCATCATCGGCAAGAGCGGCGAGCCGATGATCCGCAAGGGCGTCGACATGGCCATGCGCCTGATGGGCGAGCAGTTCGTCACCGGTGAGACCATCGCCGAGGCCCTGGCCAATGCCAGCAAGTTCGAAGCCAAGGGCTTCCGCTACAGCTATGACATGCTTGGCGAAGCCGCGCTGACCGAGCACGACGCGCAGAAATACCTGGCGTCCTACGAGCAGGCGATCCACTCGATCGGCAAAGCCTCGCACGGCCGCGGCATCTATGAAGGCCCGGGCATCTCGATCAAGCTCTCGGCCCTGCACCCGCGCTACAGCCGTGCCCAGTACGAGCGCGTGATGAACGAGCTGTACCCGCGCCTGCTGTCGCTGACCCTGCTGGCCAAGCAGTACGACATCGGCCTGAACATCGACGCCGAGGAGGCCGACCGCCTGGAGCTGTCGCTGGACCTGCTCGAGCGCCTGTGCTTCGAGCCGTCGCTGGCCGGCTGGAACGGCATCGGTTTCGTCATCCAGGCCTACCAGAAGCGCTGCCCGTACGTGATCGACTACGTCATCGACCTGGCCAAGCGCAGCCGTCACCGCCTGATGATCCGCCTGGTGAAAGGCGCCTACTGGGACAGCGAGATCAAGCGCGCCCAGGTCGAAGGCCTGGAAGGCTATCCGGTCTACACCCGCAAGGTGTACACCGACGTTTCCTACGTTGCCTGCGCCCGCAAGCTGCTGGCCGTGCCAGAAGCCATCTACCCGCAGTTCGCCACCCACAACGCCCACACCCTGTCGGCCATCTACACCATCGCCGGGCAGAACTACTACCCGGGCCAGTACGAATTCCAGTGCCTGCACGGCATGGGCGAACCGCTGTACGAGCAAGTCGTGGGCAAGATCTCCGAGGGCAAGCTGAACCGTCCATGCCGCGTGTACGCACCGGTCGGCACCCACGAGACCCTGCTGGCCTACCTGGTTCGCCGCCTGCTGGAAAACGGCGCCAACACCTCGTTCGTCAACCGCATCGCCGACCACTCGATCTCCATCCAGGAACTGGTCGCCGACCCGGTCGCCAGCATCGAGCGCATGGGCACCCAGGAAGGCAGCATCGGCTTGCCGCACCCGCGCATCCCGATGCCGCGTGAGCTGTACGGCAGCGAGCGGGCCAACTCGGCCGGCATCGACATGGCCAACGAACACCGCCTGGCGTCGCTGTCCTGCGCCCTGCTGGCCACCGCCCACAATGACTGGAAAGCCACGCCGCTGCTGGCCTGCGCCGCCAGCGAGCAGCCGGCCACACCGGTACTCAACCCGGCCGACCACCGCGATGTCGTGGGCCACGTGCAGGAAGCCACCGTCGCCGACGTCGACAACGCCATCCAGTGCGCACTGAACGCCGCGCCGATCTGGCAAGCCACCCCACCGGCCGAGCGCGCCGCGATCCTCGAACGCGCCGCCGACCTGATGGAAGCCGACATCCAGCCGCTGATGGGCCTGCTGGTGCGCGAAGCCGGCAAGACCTACGCCAACGCCATCGCCGAAGTGCGCGAGGCCGTGGACTTCCTGCGCTACTACGCGGTGCAGGCACGCAACGACCTGCGCAATGACAGCTGCCGCCCTCTGGGCCCGGTGGTGTGCATCAGCCCATGGAACTTCCCGCTGGCGATCTTCTCCGGACAGGTGGCCGCGGCGCTGGCCGCCGGCAACCCGGTACTGGCCAAGCCGGCCGAACAGACCCCGCTGGTCGCCGCCCAGGCCGTGCGCCTGCTGCTGGAAGCCGGCATCCCCGAAGGCGTGCTGCAACTGCTGCCAGGCCAGGGCGAAACCGTCGGTGCCGGCCTGGTCGGTGACGAGCGCGTCAAGGGCGTGATGTTCACCGGCTCCACCGAAGTCGCCCGCCTGCTGCAACGCAACATCGCCGGACGCCTGGACAACCAGGGCCGCCCGATCCCGCTGATCGCCGAAACCGGTGGCCAGAACGCCATGATCGTCGACTCCTCGGCGCTGACCGAGCAGGTGGTGATCGATGTGGTCTCCTCGGCCTTCGACAGCGCCGGCCAGCGTTGCTCGGCCCTGCGCGTTCTGTGTCTGCAGGAAGACTCCGCCGACCGCGTGATCGAGATGCTCAAGGGCGCCATGGCCGAAAGTCGCCTGGGCAACCCGGAGCGCCTGTCCGTGGACATCGGCCCGGTGATCGACGCCGAAGCCAAGGCCGGCATCGAGAAGCACATCCAGGGCATGCGCGACAAAGGCCGCACCGTCTACCAGGTGGCCATCGCCGAAGGCGAGGAGATCAAGCGCGGCACCTTCGTGATGCCGACCCTGATCGAACTGGAAAGCTTCGACGAGCTCAAGCGCGAGATCTTCGGCCCAGTGCTGCACGTGGTGCGTTACAACCGCAAGGACCTGGACCAGCTGATCGAGCAGATCAACGCTTCCGGCTACGGTCTTACCCTGGGCGTGCACACCCGCATCGACGAGACCATCGCCAAGGTGGTGGACAACGTCAACGCCGGCAACATGTACGTCAACCGCAACATTGTCGGTGCCGTGGTCGGCGTGCAGCCGTTCGGCGGTGAAGGCCTGTCGGGCACCGGCCCGAAAGCCGGCGGCCCGCTGTACCTGTACCGCCTGCTGTCGACCCGCCCGGCCGACGCCATCGCCCGCCACTTCCAGGCCGACGATGCGCGCAGCAAGGCCGACACCACCCTGCGCGACCAGCAGCTCAAACCGCTGACCACCCTCAAGACCTGGGCGGCCAGCAGCCAGATGAGCGACCTGGCCGCGCTGTGCGAGCAGTTCGCCGAGCAGTCGCAGAGCGGCATCACCCGCGTGCTGCCAGGCCCGACCGGCGAGCGCAACACCTACACTGTGCTGCCTCGCGAACACGTGCTGTGCCTGGCCGACAACGAGGCCGACCTGCTGGCCCAGCTGGCGGCGGTACTGGCCGTGGGCAGCTCGGCGGTGTTCCAGGACGGCGAGCCGGCCAAGACCGTGCGCGGCCGTCTGCCGAAGGAGCTGCAGGCGAAGATCAAGCTGGTGGCCGACTGGAGCAAGGACGACGTGGCCTTCGACGCGGTCATCCACCACGGTCACTCCGACCAGCTGCGCGGTGTTTGCGAGCAGGTGGCCAAGCGTGCCGGCGCGATCGTCGGCGTGCACGGGCTGTCGAGTGGCGATCACCAGATCGCCCTGGAACGCCTGGTGATCGAGCGGGCGGTGAGCGTGAACACCGCGGCGGCGGGTGGTAACGCCAGCCTGATGACCATTGGCTGACGCTGACGGTCGGTGAACGGAGAAGGAGAGCTCAGGCTCTCCTTTTTTGTGGAGGGTGTCAGAAATTTTGTGTTCGGGCATAACATGAGTAAGAGGTGCATGTATGCCAACCAAAAAGAAACCCTTGCGTGACCTGCCC
>NZ_NIBE01000053.1:0-12742 GCF_002205115.1 Pseudomonas sp. DrBHI1 | reverse complement strand
CCTGCGGGTTGCCCTGCTTGGCCTGTTCGGCTACTACCTGGCCAGCCTGTTCGACTTCTATGGGTTGCAGTTCATCAGCGCCGGCCTGGAGCGCCTGATCCTGTTCACCTACCCGACCCTGGTGCTGGTGATCCAGGCCGTCGTCCAACGCGAACGCCCCACCCTGCGCACGCTGGCGGCCATGGGCCTGTGCTACCTGGGGCTGGGCATCGCCTTCGTGCATGACATCGCCAGCGCGGGCAGCGGCAACCAGGTGCTGGTCGGCTCGCTGTGGGTGTTCGCCAGTGCGGTGACCTATGCCCTGTACTATTCCGGCACCGGGATGATGCTCAAGCGCATGAACTCGATGCGCCTGGCCGGCCTGTGCGGCAGCGCCTCGTCGCTGATGGTGCTGGCCCATTACCTGCTGGTGGCGGATGTCGCGCCGTTGCTGCAACTGCCCAGCGCGGTGTGGCTCAACGCGGCGCTGATGGCGTTGTTCTCCACGGTGCTGCCGATCTACTGGGTGGCCCTGGCGATCCAGCGCATGGGGCCTACGCACACGGCCGCGGTGGGCAACCTGGGGCCGGTGCTGACCATGCTGGCCTCGTGGCTGATCCTCAGCGAGGCGGTTTCGCTGTACCAAGTGGCCGGGCTGGTGCTGGTGCTGTTCGGCGTGTCGCGGCTCAAGCCTGCGAAGAAACCCGAGGCCCAGGCCGCAGCCCCTGCACGGTCCGCGTAGGAGCGGCCTTGCGTCGCGAAAGGGCTGGGCGACCTCCTACAAAGCGCATGTCGCGCTTGTGACCATTGGCGAATCCATGGCATAGAAGCAGTCAACCCGCATTGCGCCACCCTGGAGATTCCCCATGAGCAAGCCCTACGTTCCGCCCAAGGTCTGGACCTTCGAGGCGCCCTCCGGCGGCCAGTTCGCCAGCATCAACCGTCCGGTGGCCGGCCCCACCCACGACAAGCCGCTGCCCACCGGCAAGCACCCGCTGCAGCTGTACTCCCTGGCCACGCCCAACGGGGTCAAGGTCACCATTCTCCTGGAAGAACTGCTGGCCCTCGGCCACAGCGATGCCGAATACGACGCCTGGCTGATCCGCATCGGCGAGGGCGACCAGTTCGGCAGCGGCTTCGTGCAGGTCAATCCCAACTCGAAGATCCCCGCCCTGCTCGACCGCAGCGTCGAACCGCCGGTGCGAGTGTTCGAGTCCGGTTCGATCCTGCTGTACCTGGCGGAAAAGTTCGGCGCCTTCCTGCCCAAGGACCTGGCCGCGCGCACCGAAAGCCTCAACTGGCTGTTCTGGCAGATGGGCTCGGCGCCTTACCTGGGCGGCGGTTTCGGCCACTTCTACGTCTACGCGCCGGAAAAGTTCGAGTACGCCATCAACCGCTTCACCATGGAAGCCAAGCGCCAGCTCGATGTGCTCGACCGTCGCCTGGGCGAAAGCGCCTACCTGGGCGGCGACGCCTACAGCATCGCCGACATCGCCGTGTGGCCCTGGTACGGCCAGCTGGTGCGCGGCAACCTGTACGGCGCGGCCGAGTTCCTCGCGGTGCACGAGTACCCGAACGTGCAGCGTTGGGCCGAAGCCATCGCCCAACGCCCGGCGGTGCAGCGCGGCACCCGCGTCAACCGCACCTGGGGCGAGGAAGCCAGCCAAGTGGCGGAGCGCCACGCGGCCAGCGACCTGGAGTGATCCTGCCACCCCACACACCGCGACGCGAGCACCTCATCCGTGTTGTCTATGCCTCGAGGGGCATAGGCAACCGCGCACACCGCCCCGCCGTTCGATTGCCTGGCTGCAACCAACCATTTCCCCGCTGCATGCCTGCGCCCAGCAGGACCTTCTTGCTACACTCGCCGCCATGATTTTTCCACCTGCACAACTGTGGTGACAGCATGATCGAGGTAACCGAGGTTTCCATTGCCGAGCTGCGCGACGCGCTCGAGTCCGGCCGCACGACCGCCGTCGAGTTGGTCAAGGCCTACCTGGCGCGCATCGACGCCTACGATGGCAAGGACACCGCCACCGCACTCAATGCCGTGGTCGTGCGCAACCCTGACGCGCTCAAGGAGGCCGAAGCCTCCGACGCCCGCCGTGCCCGCGGCGAGACCCTCGGCCCACTGGACGGCATTCCCTACACCGCCAAGGACAGCTACCTGGTCAAGGGCCTGACTGCCGCCTCCGGCAGCCCGGCGTTCAAGGACCTGGTCGCCCAGCGCGATGCCTTCACCGTCGAGCGCCTGCGCGCCGGCGGCGCCATCTGCCTGGGCAAGACCAACATGCCGCCGATGGCCAACGGCGGCATGCAGCGCGGCGTCTATGGCCGCGCCGAAAGCCCGTACAACGCCGCCTACCTGACCGCGCCCTTCGCCTCCGGCTCGTCCAACGGCGCCGGCACCGCCACCGCCGCCAGCTACAGCGCCTTCGGCCTGGCCGAGGAAACCTGGTCCAGTGGCCGTGGCCCGGCCTCGAACAACGGTCTGTGCGCCTACACCCCGTCACGCGGGGTGATCTCGGTGCGCGGCAACTGGCCGCTGACACCGACCATGGACGTGGTCGTGCCCTATGCCAGGACCATGGCCGACCTGCTGGAAATCCTCGACGTGGTGGTGGCCGACGACAGCGACACCCGCGGCGACCTGTGGCGCCTGCAGCCATGGGTGCCGATTCCGGCCGCCTCGAGCGTGCGCCCCCGCTCGTACCTGGACCTGGCCGTAGGCGCCGAGTCGCTCAAAGGCAAGCGCTTCGCCGTGCCACGCATGTACATCAACGCCGACCCCGACGCAGGCACCTCGGAAAAACCCGGCATCGGCGGCCCGACCGGACAGCGCATCAACACCCGCGCCAGCGTGATCGAACTGTGGCAGCAGGCGCGCCAGGCCCTGGAAGCGGCCGGCGCCGAAGTGGTGGAGACCGACTTCCCGCTGGTGTCCAACTGCGAGGGCGATCGCCCGGGCGCGCCGACCGTGTTCACCCGCGGCATCGTCAGCAAGGAGTTCCTCCATGACGAACTGTGGGAACTGTCCGGCTGGGCCTTCGACGATTTCCTGCGCGCCAACGACGATCCCAAGCTCAACCGCCTGGCCGATGTCGACGGCCCGCAGATCTTCCCCCACGACCCGGGCACCCTGCCCAACCGTGAGGACGACCTGGCCGCCGGCATGGACGAATACGTCAACATGGCCAAGCGCGGCCTGAAGACCTGGGACCAGATCGCCACCGTGCCCGATGGCCTGCGCGGCCTGGAAGCCACCCGCAAGCTCGACCTGGAAGACTGGATGGACGCCCAGGGCCTGGACGCGGTGCTGTTCCCCACCGTGGCCGACGTCGGCCCGGCGGACGCCGATGTGAACCCGGAGTCGGCGGACATCGCCTGGAGCAACGGCATCTGGGTGGCCAACGGCAACCTGGCGATCCGTCACCTGGGTGTACCGACCGTGACCGTGCCGATGGGCGTGATGGCCGATATCGGCATGCCGGTGGGGCTGACCTTCGCCGGCAAGGCGTACAGTGACAACAATCTGTTGAAATTCGCTGCTGCCTTCGAGTCGACCGGCTCGCGCCGCATGATCCCGCCGCGTACGCCAAAGCTGGGCTGATTCGCCTGACAACGGGGCCAACTTGCTCCTGCAGCCCGCAGGAGCGGGTTGGCCCCGTTTTCATGTGGGCCAAACAACTGCACTCACCAGATTCAACTTTTTGTGTAAAATTCAACACATTATTGAATCAGGCCCCTTCCCATGCCCTCTCCCACCACCCAGCAAGAACGCCAGCTCACCCTGACTGTTCTCCAGGCCACCCTGCAGGCCTTGGGCAGTGTCGTCCCACGCAACGTCGAGATCCTCCTGCACGACCTCGAACACCCGGAGCACTCGGTGGTGGCAATCGTCAACGGCCATCTTTCCGGTCGCCGGGTCGGCAGCCCGATTCTCGCCGCCCCCGAGCAGGACCAGGGCTTCAAGGCGTTGATGCAGGCTTCGGCCGACCAGCAGGGCTGCGCGCCGGTGGTGCTGCCCGACTACCCCACCACCCTCAAGGGCCGCAGCCTGCGCAGCGCCACGGCGATCTTCCGCGACCGCGACGGCCTGCCCTTCGCCAGCCTGTGCGTGAACACCGACGTCACCGGCCTGGAGGCCGCCATGGCCTTTCTCCAGCACTTCCAGCCACTGGGCGCGACACCGGCGCCGGCCGACGAGGCGGCCGACATGACCGCGCTGATGGCCGGGATCATCCAGGATGCGCTGCAACGCAGCGGCCAGGGGCGGATGAACAAACAGGCCAAGGTCGAGGCCGTGCGCCTCATGCAGGAGCGCGGCCTGTTCATCGTCAAGGGTGGCGTGGAGAAAGCCGCCGAAGCCCTCGGCGTGACCCGCTACACCGTCTACAACTACCTGGAGCAGCTGCGCGGCGAGCCCGCCACGGCTGCCCGCGACTGAACCCCGGAGCCCATCATGCCGCTGCACATTCCTACCCCGCTGATCGAATCCCGCCCATTGTCCCTGAGCGCCAACCGCCCGGTGTGGCTCAAGCTCGAAGCCCTGCAACCGTGCGGCTCGTTCAAGCTGCGCGGCGTCGGCCATGCCTGCGAGGTCCACCATGCCCGGGGTGCCCGGCATTTCGTCTCGTCGTCCGGCGGCAATGCCGGCCTGGCGGTGGCCTATGCCGGCCGCAAGCTCGGTGTGCCGGTCACCGTGGTGGTGCCCGAGACCACTACCGAACGGGCCAGGGAACTGCTGCGTCTGGAAGACGCCCGCGTGATCGTGCGCGGCAGTTCCTGGCAGGAAGCCAATGAGCACGCCCAGACCCTGGTCGGCGCGGACGACGCCTTCATCCACCCGTTCGACGATCCGCTGCTGTGGACAGGCCACGCCAGCATGATCGACGAGGTCGCCGTCGCCGGCTTCAAGCCTGACGCGGTGGTGCTTTCGGTCGGCGGCGGCGGCCTGCTCCGCGGCGTGGTTGAAGGCTTGCAGCGCAACGGCTGGCAGGATGTACCGGTGCTGGCGGTGGAGACCGATGGCGCGGCGTCGCTGCACGCCGCCATGGCTGCCGGGCATACCGTGGAACTGCCGCGCATCGCCTCGGTGGCCACTTCGCTGGGCGCCAAGCGGGTTGCCGAGCAGGCGCTGGCCTGCACCCGCCAGCACCCGGTGCGCAGCCACCTGGTCAGTGACCGCGAAGCCCTCGATGCCTGCGAGCGGCTGCTGCGTGATCATCGCCTGCTGGTGGAACCGGCCTGCGGCGCCGCGCTGGCCCTGCTCGAACAACCCGAGGCCGTGGCCGCCTACGGCAATGTGCTGGTGATCGTCTGCGGCGGCGCCACCGCCACGCTGGAACAGATCCGCGCCTGGCGAGCGGCCTGCTGATTCAGCTGGCATAGCTGAAACCGCGCAGCTGTCGGCAAACACGCTATCGCTATCTTCCGATTCGGCATGGCGCCCGGCAGCTCGGGTCAGGTCAGGCCCACCCGCGCCTCCACCCAGGCCCAGGCCGACCTGCTGCTGCGCAGCCTGTGCCCGGCGCCATGGCCACTGGGCAGGACCGCCTGATCGCTATATCAATAAAGATACAGCGAGACCTGAATGGTGTTTACTCCGCCACCACCGCCTGCAAACGCGCCCACAACTGCTGCACATGTTCACGCTCGGTCGGCAACGCCCCCACCGACACCCGCACCATCCAGCGCCCGTCCAGGGTCGCCGGGGTCACGTAGGCGTCACCCGAGGCGTTGAGGCGCTCGGCCCAGCCGCGGGTGTGGGCATCCAGCGCCTCGCCCTCGAGGCCCGCCGGGCGATGGCGGATGCACAGGGTCTGCAACTGCACCGGCGCCAGCACTTCCCACTGCGGTGCCGACTCGATTTGGGCGGCCAGCCAGCGGGCGTTTTCCAGGTCGCGGCGCAGGCGTTGCTGCAGGGCCTCGACCCCTTCGCTGCGCAGCATGAACCACAGTTTCAGTGCCCGGAACCGACGCCCCAGCGGGATGCCCCAGTCGCGCAGGTTCTTCACCTCGCCATCGACCGCCGACTGCAGGTAGCTGGGGTTGGTGCTCATCACCCGGATCAGGTGCTGCGGATCGCGCACGTAGTAGATCGAGCAGTCGAAGGCCACGCCCAGCCACTTGTGGGCGTTGACCACCACCGAATCGGCTAGCTCGATGCCGTCCCACATCCAGCGGCACTCCGGGAGGATCATCGCCGAACCGGCCATGGCCGAGTCCACGTGCAGCCACAGCTGGTTGGCCTGGGCGATCTCGCCGATCGGGCGCAGCGGGTCCAGCGCGGTGGTGGTGGTGGTGCCGGTGGTGGCGACCACGGCACAGGGCTGGTTGCCGGCGGCCAGGTCCTGCTCGATGGCCTCGCGCAGCGCTTCAGGACGCATGGCGTAGCGGGCGTCGGTGGGGATCAGGCGGATGTTGTCGCGGCCAAAGCCGGCCAACAGCGCGGCCTTGTCCACCGAGCTGTGGGCATGGGCGCTGACGTAGACGATCAACGGTTTGGCCTGGGCCTGCAGGCCGCCATGCACCTGGGCGTGGTCGGTGGCGCGCTCGCGGGCACTGATCAGCGCCACCAGGGTGCTGGTCGAGGCGGTGTCCTGAATCACCCCGCTCCATTGCCCGCTCAGACCCAGCAGCTGACGCAGCCAGTCGAGGGTGGTTTCCTCCAGCTCGCTCAGGGCCGGGCTGGACTGCCACGACAGGCCGAGCACGCCCAGGCCGGTGCTGAGGAAGTCGCCGAGCACCGACGACAGGGTGCCGTTGGAGGGGAAGTAACCGTAGAAGTCCGGGTGCTGCCAGTGGGACAGGCCGGGCATCACCAGCTTGTCGACGTCGGCGAGGATGGCTTCAAACGACTCGCCCTTCTGCGGCGCGCCCTCGGGCAAGGCGGCCTTGAGGTAGCCCGGCTGGACCTGGGCCATGACCGGGCGCTCGCCGACGGTCTGGCGGTAGTCGGCGATCAGGTCGATCAGTTGGTGGCCGTACTGGCGGAATTGTTCGGGTGTCATGCGCGCGCTCCTGGGCGGTGTCCATTGCCCGCAGTCTAGGCGCCTGCCGGTTTGCGAATAACCCCGCTTCGCGCATAGCTGCTATGGCGAAGGCGCATGCCCGCCCTGCACGCCGAACTGCGACTGACGCCACACCTCGAAAACCCGGTTGCGCAACCAGCGGTGCTCGGCCGAGGCCTGCAGGCGCTGGTGCCAGACCACCCAATAGCGCTGGGTGTGGTCGATGAAGCCCATCGGCCGCCAACTCAGGCCATGCAGCCGCGCCAGCTGCCGGGCAATGTGCTCGGGCACCGTGGCCAGGCCCTGGCCATTGCCGAGCACCTGGACCATCGCGCTGAAGAACGGCACCTCCAGGCTGATGCGCCGCTGCAGCCCCTGGGCGCGCAGATGACGGTCGATGAAGCTGTCCTTGTCGCCGCCCCCGGACACCCTTACGTGCTTGAAGGCCAGGTAGTCGTCCTGGCTCAGCTCGGCGCGGGCGCTCAGTGGATGGTCGTGACGCATCAGGCATACCGCCCGGTCCTCGCCCAGCAAGCGGCCGTGCAGGTTGGGCGGTGACTCGTCGAACAGCGTGGTGGCCAGGTCGATCTCGCCACTGGCAAGCAAGGCATACTGCCCGGCCTGCCAGGTGCGGTACTCCAGCGACACCCCCGGTGCCTCCTGCTCCAGTACCTTGACCAGCTGCGGCAGCATGTGCTCGGCCACGTAGTCGGAGGCCGCCAGGCAGAAGCGCCGCTCGCAGCGCGCCGGGTCGAACGCCGCGGGCTGGCGCAAGGCGTTGAGCTCCTCCAGTACCTGGCGCAGCGGTTCGACCAGCGCCTCAGCGTGTTCGCTGAGCACGTAGCCACGGCCCTGGCGCACCAGCAGCGGGTCGTCGAAGGCCTCGCGCAGGCTGGCCAGCTGGCGGCTCAGCGCCGATTGGCTGCAGCCCAGGCGCTCAGCGGCATGGCTGAGGTTCTTCAGCTGCAGGAGGCAGTCGAGGGTGCGCAGGTGGGCGAGGCTGAGGGAGGCGAAGGTGGGGTGCATGGCACAGGTCCGGAAATGATCGCGGGGCAAGCCCGCTCCCACAGAACGTGCTGGGAGTGGGCTTGCCCCGCGAGGATGACGCGCGGATCAGTCGGTCAGGCCGACATAGACGTTCTGCACGTCTTCGTTCTCGTCGATCGCCTCGAGGAAGGCCTCGACCTCGGCCAGCGCTTCGGCGCTCAGGCCGGCGGCGCTCACCGGGTTCTTCGGGGTGTAGCCGATCTTCGCCGAGGTGACGGTGAAGCCATGCTCCGGCAGGGCCTTCTGCACGGCGTCCAGGTCGGTGGTGTCGGTGATGAACAGGGTCGAGCCCTCTTCCTCGCCGTCCTCGAAGTCCTGGGCACCGGCTTCGATGGCCGCCATTTCCGGATCGGCGTCACCTTCCGGGGTGGCCTCGATCAGGCCAACATGGTTGAAGTCCCAGGCCACCGAGCCGCTGGCGCCGAGCTGGCCCTTGCGGAACAGCACGCGGATCTGGGCCACGGTGCGGTTGATGTTGTCGGTCAGGCACTCGACGATCAGCGGCACCTGGTGCGGGGCGAAACCTTCATAGCTGACGGCATGGTACTGCACGGCCTCGCCGTCCAGGCCCGCGCCTTTCTTGATCGCGCGCTCCAGGGTCTCACGGGTCATCGAGGCTTTTTTGGCCTGGACGATGGCCAGGCGCAGGCGCGGGTTCATGTCCGGGTCGGCACCGGACTTGGCAGCGATCTGGATCTCCTTGGCCAGCTTGCCCATGATCTTGCCTTTGGCATTGGCCGCTGTTTCTCTATGTTTGGCTTTCCACTGTGCGCCCATATCGACTCTCTTTGTTTCCGCGGCCGGTTCAGGAAGCGACCGGCCTAAAAGTGGGGAGAGTTTATACGCCCTGCGCGCCGGGTTCGACAAGAAATCGCGTCGGCTTCAGCCCTTGTCCGCCTTCCCCGCCGCCGCCGCGAACTTCGCCAGGCGCACGTCCAGCCGGCGCGGGCGCACGCCGCGGTCCTCGGCGCGTTCCTTGCGGCGGATGGCGTTGCGCACCAACAACGACCCCAGGTAGCGCACCGGCTCCGGCGGAAACTGCCCCAACGGCCCCTTGACCAGCGGCGAACGGGTCCAGGCGTTGTCCAGCCCCAGTGCCAACGACGACAGGATCTGCCCGCCCATGTGACACGGCCCAACCCCGCTGCCGGAGTAGCCGAAGCCGTAGAACACGTTGCCCTGCCCATCGAGCCGACCGAAGAACGGCAGCCCGGTCACCGAACGGTCCGATGGCCCGTTCCAGCTCGCCGCCAGCGGCACCTCGGCCAGCGCCGGGAAGAACTCGGCCAGGCTTTCGCGCAGCAGCGGCTGGTACGGCGACGGCTGGTCGAACACCGGCAGCATGCGCCCGCCATAAGCAAAGGTGTTGCCGCCCTTGCCAAGCATCAGCCGGCCATCGGAAGTGTTGTGGTAGTAGTGCACGAAGATCCGCGAGTCGAGCACGCTGACGCCGCTGTCCAGGCCGATCCGACCCAGCAGCTCAGGGCACGGCTCGGTGATCACCATGTCGCTGGAGACGATGGCCACGCTGCGCTCGAACTGCGGGAAGGCCCGCGCCATCCAGGCATTGAGGCCCAGCACCACGCGGTCGGCGCGGACGGTGCCGGTGCCGGCGCGGGTGCGCACCTGCACCGGCGCGCCATGCTCCAGGCCGGTCATCGCCGTGCCCTCGTGGATGCGCACGCCACGTTGCAAGGCCACCCGGCGCAGGCCGCGCACCAGCCGCCCCGGCTGCACCGTGGCCGCGGCCGGCGAATACCAGCCCTCCAGGTGCCGTTCGGAACCGGCCAGGCGCTGCACCTGTTCCAGCGCCAGGCGCTGGAACGAGTTGATGCCCTGCTGTTCCAGCGCGGCGATCACCGCATCGGTGCCGCCGAGCTGG
Source organism: Pseudomonas sp. DrBHI1 (assembly GCF_002205115.1). NCBI lineage: Bacteria > Pseudomonadati > Pseudomonadota > Gammaproteobacteria > Pseudomonadales > Pseudomonadaceae > Pseudomonas > Pseudomonas sp. DrBHI1. Next base: position 2,821 of record NZ_NIBE01000053.1, on the reverse strand, counting down.
GCCTGGTTGGTGGCGGTGTAGAGGGTGCCGTCCATGCGGTAGTCGCAGCGGATGCCGTTGGCCGCGCAGAACTCGCCGATGGCGCCGATGCTGCGCTCGGACTCGCGCACCAGGCGCACCGCCTCGGCCACCCCGAACAACCGCTCGAGGGTGAAGTACTTGGCCGACCAGGACAGCGCGCAACCACCATTACGCCCACTGGCCCCGGCGCCGCAGATATCCGCCTCGAGCAGCAGCACCTCCAGCTGCGGCGCCTGTTCCTTGATCATCAGTGCGGTCCACAGGCCGGTGTAGCCGCCGCCGACGATGCACACGTCGCAGCGCACGTCACCGGCGAGCGGCGGGCACAGCGCTTCGTCTTCCTGGTCCAGGGCCTGTTGCAGCCAGAAGGGTCTCATCTACTCGCTTTCCTTTAGGTACGCAGTGGCTTGATCGCCATGCTGGTATTGGGTGCCACGTCATTGGCCTGCAGGGCAGTCGCCGGGCGGCTGTTCCAGTGCGGCAGCAGCACCAGGGCGGAGAACAGCGCGGTGCCGGCGAAGACGATGAACACCGTGACGCTGTCGAAGTAACCGGGCAGCAGGCCGCCGAGCACCGCGCCCACCGAGCCGCAGCCGTTGACGAAGCCGGCCGCGGTGGCGCCGGCCTTGGCCGTGCCAAAGTCGATGGCCGCGGCGCCGCTGATCATCGAATCCGGGCCGTACAGGGTCAGGCCCATGACGAACAGCAGGGCCACCACCAGCAGCACGCTGCCGCTGTGCATCGCCGCCATGAAGCCGGCCAGGGTCAGGGTCAGCAGTACCAGGCTGATCACGCAGGCAGGCATGCGTCGGGCACCGAACAGCTTGTCCGAGGCCAGGCCGATGAGGATTGGGCCGAGCAGCCCGGCCAGCTCGAAGGCGGTGGGGATGATCGCCGCGCCGACCTTGCCCACCGACGGCATCTGCTCGAAGACGATCACCGGGCCCCACAGCAGGATGGCGTAGCGGGCCGGTTTGAGCATGAAGTAGGCCAGGCCCAGGGTCAGCACCGTGCGGTTGCGCAGGATCTCGCGCAGCGGCGACCACACGCTGCACAGGTTCTCCCCCGGGGCCATGCTCTGCGGCTCGGGCTCCACCGCCGGCAGGCCGACATCCTCGGGCTTGTTGCGCTGGAAAATGAAGAACAATACTGCCACCGCGGCCACCACCACGGCGCTGGAGAAGAACGCCGCGTGCCAGGTGCCGACCAGGGTGTAGGCCCACCAGCCGGCGAACGGCGAGGCCACCAGGCCGCCAAAGGCGTAGCACGAACTCCACAGCCCCAGCACCCGGCCGCGCTGGGAGGCCGGGAAGAAACTGCCGATGTTCTTGCATAGCCCCGCCCAGCCGGTGGACTGCGCCAGCCCCTGGATCAGCATGCAGGTGGCGAAGATCGGGAAGGTCGCGTAGCTGCCCATCACCACCGCGGCCGCCGCGGAGATCAGCAGCCCGCCGAGCACCACCACGCGGGGGCCGAATCGGTCGGCGAGCATGCCCCAGGTGAACTGGCCCACGGCGTAGGCGGCCAGGTAGATCGCGTCGAGGTTGGCCATGGCGGCCTTGTCGAGCATGAAATTCGGATCCTCGCCGATGCCGAGCTTGGCCACCGAGAAGGCCTTGCGGGTGAAGTAGAAGGCGGCGTAGGCCAGCCAGGTGATCGCGAAGATCTGCACGCGCCAACGCTTGATGGCGCCCAGGGATTGATTCATTGACTCTGACCTCTTGTTTGAGTGTGCCGGCAGAATGTGAAGAAACGCCTGTCTTGTTGTTGTGTTGCGCACTGCGTGACGGAGGGACGTCACCTGGTCAGATGGCGGTGGTGCCGCCATGGCCGACATGCCGCCGCTCGTGGCAGCGTGGTCGGGTTGAAACACATGGAAACAGCTGCTGACTGATAAATAATATCGATTTATCGTATTTCACACATAAGCCCAGCTTTTAAGTGGAGTGTTCGATGTCGGTCTCCCATGCTCAACTCAAGGCCTTTCATGCGGTCGCCGAACAGGGCAGCTTTACCCGTGCGGCGCAGAAGCTGTTTCTGACCCAGCCGGCGGTGTCCGACCAGGTGCGCAAGCTCGAGGAGCGCTTCGGCGTGCTGCTGTTCCAGCGCAACAAGCGTTCTGTACAACTGACCGACCTGGGCGAGCGCCTGCTGGGCGTGAACCAACGACTGTTCGCCTGCGAGGCCGAGGCCGTGGAGCTGCTGCAGGACTCCCGCGCCCTGCACACCGGCAGCCTGACCCTGGCGGTGGACGCGCCGGTGCACGTGCTGCCGCAGATCGCCCGGTTCTGTCAGCGCTATCCGGGGATCCAGGTGAAGATCGAGACCGGCAATACCGACGAGTCGCTGGCCCGGCTGTTCAGTTACCAGGCGGACCTGGCCCTGCTCGGGCGCGATGTCGATGATGAGCGGTTGTTCTGCGTGCCGATGCGGCGTGACCCGATGGTGGCGTTTGTCTCGCACAACCACCCGTGGGCCAGCCGGGGGCAGATCAGCCTGGCGGATCTGGACGACACGCCGCTGGTGCTGCGTGAGCCGGGGTCGGTGACGCGGCAGACGCTGGAGGAAGAAATGCAGCGGGCCGGGTTGCGGATTCGGCCGGCGATCCAGGTCGAGGGGCGCGAGGCGGCGCGCGAGGCGGTGGTGGTGGGGATTGGGGTTGGGGTTGTTTCGGCGGCGGAGTTTGGGGCTGATGCGAGGGTTTGTGCTTTGCCGATTGTGGATTGTCGGCGGCATTTGACTGAGACGTTGGTTTGTTTGAGTGAGCAGAGGACGCGGCGGGTGGTGGCTACGTTTTTGG
>NZ_NIBE01000052.1:53596-124023 GCF_002205115.1 Pseudomonas sp. DrBHI1 | reverse complement strand
ACGCTCGGGGGTGAAATCCAGCGCGTTGTCCAGCAGGTTGGCCAAGGCCTGACGCATCAGGAACGGATCGCACAGCAACCTGACGCCCGCCGGAATGCGCTGGCGCACCTGCAACGCGGCAGTGTCGATCCTCGCGCCATGGGCCAGCAGCAGCTCGTCGATCAGCGCTGCCACCGCCACCTGCTGCTCATCTTCCAATGCCTGCATCTGCTCGACCCGCGCCAGGTTGAGCAGGCGCTCGATCATCTGCTGCAGACGCTCGCTCTCGCGCTCGATGTTGCCGGCAAAGCGCGCCCGCTGCTCGTGCGGCATATCGCCCTGCAGCAGCTCCGAGGCGCCGCGGATCGCCGCCAACGGGCTCTTGAGCTCATGGGTGAGCGTATGCACATAGCGTTCGACATACGCCTTGCCCTCCAACTGGGTGCGCATGCGCTCCACCGCCGTGGCCAGTTGCAATAGCTCGCCGCCCTTGTAGTGCGGCAACGCGGCGCGCTCGCCCTCGCTGACCGCCTGGGCGTAATGGGTGAGCCGGCGCAGCGAGCGGGTCAGCCACCACGACAAGGCCGCGCCGACCAGCAGCCCCAGCACGATCAATCCCAGCCCGAGAATGAGCAGGCGCCGCTCGGAGCGGTCGATGTAGGGCTGCAATGAGCTGTTCGGCTTGGCCACGGTGACCACGCCGATGATCTGGCCCTGGTCGAGGATCGGCGCCGCTACATGCATCACCGAAGTGCTTTCGTCGTCCGGATCGCTGCGGGTCGAACGGGCGCCGTACTGGCCGCGCAGGGTCAGGTAGACATCATTCCAGCGTGAATAGTCCCTGCCCAGGTCCTGGCCGCTGGAGTCGAGCAGGACGATGCCCTTGGCGTCGGTCACGTAGATCCGGTGGCTGACCTGGTTCTTCGCCAGCCCCCAGATCTGCGCGCTGGGTCGCCGCTCGCCATAGGAGGCGAGCACCTGCGACAGGCGGCTCTGGTTCAGGGTGGCGTTCTTCACATCGTCGTGAAGGATCTCGGCCAGCAGGTTGGCGGTGTCCACCAGGGTTTCTTCCGATGATTGCCGCACCACCGGGCGTATCTGCTCGCGCACCGTGTTGAGCAGAAAGTAGCCCGCCAGGCCGACGAACAGGAAGTACACCAGGAAGATGCGGATGCCCAGGCGCATCAGGCGTGCTCAGGGCTGTAGCTGTAGCCCAGGCCGCGGTGGGTCTGGATCGCCTCGGCGTCGGGCGCGACCTGGCGCAGCTTGGCGCGCAGGCTCTTGATATGGCTGTCGATGGTGCGCTCGTAGCCGACGTCCGAAGCCACGCCGAGGCCGTCGAGCAGCTGTTCACGGCTGAATACCCGCCGTGGTTGTTCGAGCAGGCTCTGCAGCAGGCGGAATTCGTGGCGGGTAAGCGTCAACGGCTGGCCACGGTAGCTGATGCGCATGGCCAGGGTGTCGAGCTGGAACGGCATGCTTTCGCTGGCCGCGTCCGACCTGGGCGCCATGCGCTTGAGGATGGCCCGCACCCGCGCCGCCACCTCACGGGGGCTGAAGGGTTTGACCACGTAGTCGTCGGCACCGATCTCCAGGCCCAGCACCCGATCAATCTCGGCGTCGCGGGCGCTGAGGAACATCACCGGCACCTCGCTGAAGCGGCGCAACTGGCGGCAGGTCTCGAAACCGTTGATGTCGGGCAGGCCGATGTCGAGGATCACCAGGTCGGCCGGACGCTGGCGCTGCTGCTCAACGGCGGCGCTGCCGAGGGTCACCCACTCGGTGCTGTGGCCGTCGGCCTGCAGGGCGTAGACCAGGGTGTCGGCGATGGCGGATTCGTCTTCGACGATAAGGATGTGGGGCATCTGAGCGGCAAGCCTCAAGCTGCAAGCTTCAAGTGAAAGCGGATCGCGGCAACTTACACCGATCCGCCGTTTCTTGCAGCTTGTCCCTTGTGGCTTGCCGCTGCCGTATCAGCAGTCCGGCTTGCCCGCCGTGAACTTCTTCGCCGGGTTCACCGCCGCCTTGAACTCGCGCAGGGCCTTGGCGCCCACCAGCAGCGGGTAGTTGAAGCTGCTGCGGTCGACCAGGTTGACCTCCACGGTTCGCTTCACATCGCCCAGGCACAGTTCCAGGTCGACCACCGGGCGGCGCGACAACTCGGGCGCGTCGCCTTCGTCTTCCTCGTCGGCGCGGTTCTTGATCTTGCTGATGCGCGCCAGCTTGTGTTCGTAGACCTTGCCATTGGCATCCTTGGTGGCCAGGCGGAAACGCACCCAATCCTCGCCGTCACGGGTGAACTGCTCGATGTCCTTGGCCGACAGCGACGCAGTGTAGGCACCGGTGTCCATCTTGGCCTTCAGGGTTTCACCGATCTCCGGCAAGGCGATGTTCTCGTAGCGGCCATACAGGGTGGGCTCGGCGGCCATCGCCGGCAGCGCCAGAAGGGACAGCAGGGCAAGCAGGGGTTTCACGGGGCAGGCTTCCTTGAGAGGGGTCAGTGCTTAGACTGCGCAGGCAGGATAGGTTCGTTGCAACAGGGTAAACAACACAATGTGAAACATTTGTCCCAGTTAATGGCCGTACGACGTTTGGCTAAGGGCCAGACCCTGCTTATCATTGCCAACCGTTCACCTTACACAACAAGAGTCCCTTTATGCGTCGCCTGCTGACCGGCATCCTCACCCTCACCCTGCTGCTGCTCAACACCCTGGTGCTGATCGGCCCGTTGCTGGTCTTCGCCCTGCTCAAGCTGGTACTGCCCGGCCGTGGCCGCGACTACGCGTCAGCCGCGGTGATGTGGATCGCCGAGACCTGGTCGGAAATCGACAAGGCCATCTTCGCCCTGTGCATCCCCACCCAGTGGGACATCCGCGGCGTGGAAACCCTGCGCCAGGACACCTCGTACCTGTGCATCAGCAACCACCAGACCTGGGTCGATATCCCGGCGCTGATCGAAAGCCTCAACCGCCGCGTGCCGTTCTTCAAATTTTTCCTCAAGAAGGAGCTGATCTGGGTACCGCTGCTGGGCCTGGCCTGGTGGGGCCTGGACTACCCGTTCATGAAGCGCTACAGCAAGGCCTTCCTCGACAAGCATCCCGAACTCAAGGGCAAGGACCTGGAGATCACCAAGGCCGCCTGCGAGCTGTTCAAGCGCCAGCCGGTGACCGTGGTCAACTACCTAGAAGGCACCCGTTTCACCGAGGCCAAGCGCGAGCAGCAGCAGTCGCCCTATCGCCACCTGCTCAAGCCCAAGGCCGGCGGCGTGGCCTTCGTGCTGGCGGCGCTGGGCGAGCAGCTGGACGCCCTGCTCGACGTGACCATCGTCTACCCGGGCGACAAGGCACCGGGGTTCTGGGACCTGCTCAACGGCAGCATCAGCCGGGTGATCATCGACATCCGCGTGCGCGAGCTGGACCCGACGTTGAGTGCAGGCGACTACGAGAACGACCCGGCCTTCCGCCAGACCGTGCAGGCCTGGGTGAACCAGCTGTGGGTGGAGAAGGACCAGCGGATCGAGCAATTGCGCGCCGAGATGCGCTGATGCCTATGGCACGCGCCCGTGAACAGGGCTTGTGCCACGAAAGGGCTGCAAAGCAGCCCATCGTCGCCGATCAGTTGATGATCTCGACAATATCTACATCCACTTCGCGACTCATCAGGTGTTTCTCCACCTCGCCGGTCAGCTTGACCTTGGTCTTGTCGTTGAACGGCGTCGGCGGCAGGTCTTCGTCGTCGATCTCGACGGTGATGGTGCCAGTGTTGTCCTTGAACTCGTACTTGTCGTCGTTGTTGATCTTCTTGGTCACGAAGCCCTGCAGCACCACCGGGGTGTCGTCGGCGGCATCGTTGGCGGCGGCGACCGTGGTCACGGCCTGGGCGCCAGGGCCGGTGTAGCCGGCGGCCAGTGCGGCGGTGCTGAACAGTGGGGCGAGGATCAGGGGCAGGTAACGAGCTTTCATGGTGATCGGGTCCTGTTTGCGTTTTGATGGCCCCAGATTACCGACGATCGCTGAATTGAAACTTAATACAACAAAAAGCCCGGCACTTGGCCGGGCTTCTCGCGTTGCACACCGATTACCGGTGGTACTGCGCCGACAACTCATGCACGGCGTTAATGAACACACCAGCGTGCTCAGGATCGACCTCGGGGGTGATGCCATGACCCAGGTTGAACACATGGCCGCTGCCCTTGCCGTAGCTGGCGAGGATGCGCGCCACTTCCTTGCGGATCGCCTCGGGCTTGGCGTACAGCACGGTCGGGTCCATGTTGCCCTGCAGCGCCACCTTGTCACCGACGCGGCGGCGGGCGTCGCCGATCTCGCAGGTCCAGTCCAGGCCCAGGGCGTCGGCACCGGCCTCGGCGATGCTTTCCAGCCACAAGCCGCCGTTCTTGGTGAACAGGATCACCGGTATCTTGCGCCCTTCGTGCTCGCGGATCAGGCCGCTGACGATCTTGCGCATGTAGGCCAGGGAGAACTCCTGGTAGGCCGCCGCCGACAGGTTGCCGCCCCAGGTGTCGAAGATCTGCACGGCCTGCGCCCCAGCCAGGATCTGGCCATTGAGGTAGCTGGTGACCGACTGCGCCAGCTTGTCCAGCAGCAGGTGCAGGGCCTCGGGATTGTCGTAGGCCATGGCCTTGGTCTTGCGGAAGTCCTTCGACGAGCCGCCCTCGACCATGTAGGTGGCCAGGGTCCACGGGCTGCCGGAGAAGCCGATCAACGGCACGCGGCCGTTGAGTTCACGACGGATGGTGCTGACCGCGTCCATCACATAGCCCAGGTCCTTCTGCGGGTCGGGAATCGGCAGTGCCTCGATGTCGGCCAGGGTACTGATGACCTTCTTGAAACGCGGGCCTTCGCCGGTCTCGAAGTACAGGCCCTGGCCCATGGCGTCGGGGATGGTGAGGATGTCCGAGAAGAGGATCGCCGCGTCCAGCGGGTAGCGGTCCAGCGGCTGCAGGGTGACCTCGCAGGCGAACTGCGGGTTCATGCACAGGCTCATGAAGTCGCCGGCCTTGGCGCGGCTGGCGCGGTACTCCGGCAGGTAGCGGCCGGCCTGGCGCATCATCCATACCGGGGTGACGTCTACGGGTTGCTTGAGCAGTGCACGCAGGAAACGATCGTTCTTCAGGGCAGTCATGTCGGCATCCGGAAAAAAAGTGCGGGCATTTTCTCAGACGCGGGCACAAAAGGCACGGCCACGGCCATGCGTTTTGTCTATTGGGTGCCTTGGATCAAGCGTTTTTGTATACAAAATACCCTTGGGGCCGCAAAGCGGCCCCAACGATCGATCAGACTTCGAGGTAATCCAGGATGCCCTCGGCAGCGGTGCGGCCTTCGAAAATGGCGGTAACCACCAAGTCCGAGCCCCGCACCATATCACCACCGGCAAACACTTTCGGATTGCTGGTCTGGTGCTTGAACTTGCCCTTCTCCGGCGCCACCACGCGGCCCTGGCTGTCCAGCTGGATGCCATGCTGCTCGAACCACGGCGCCGGGCTCGGGCGGAAACCAAAGGCGATCACCACGGCGTCGGCCGGCAGGATCTCCTCGGAGCCCGGGATCGGCTCGGGGCTGCGGCGGCCACGGGCATCCGGCTCGCCGAGACGGGTCTCGACCACCTTCACACCCTCGACCTTGTCTTCGCCAACGATGGCGATGGGCTGGCGGTTGTAGAGGAACTTCACGCCCTCTTCCTTGGCGTTCTTCACCTCTTTGCGCGAACCCGGCATGTTGGCCTCGTCACGGCGATAGGCGCAGGTTACCGACTTGGCGCCCTGGCGGATCGAGGTGCGGTTGCAGTCCATCGCGGTGTCGCCCCCCCCCAGGACCACGACCTTCTTGCCCTGCATGTCGACAAAGTCTTCCGGCGACTTCTCGAAACCGAGGTTGCGGTTGACGTTGGCGATCAGGAAGTCCAGCGCGTCATGCACGCCCGGCAGGTCCTCACCCGGGAAGCCGCCCTTCATGTAGGTATAGGTACCCATGCCCATGAACACCGCATCGTACTCGGCGAGCAGCTGTTCCATGCTGATGTCCTTGCCCACCTCGGTGTTCAGCCGGAACTCGATGCCCATGCCGGTGAAGACTTCGCGGCGATTGCTCAGCACGGTCTTTTCCAGCTTGAACTCGGGGATGCCGAAGGTCAGCAGGCCACCGATCTCGGGGTTCTTGTCGAACACCACCGGGGTCACGCCCGCGCGCACCAGCACGTCGGCGCAGCCCAGGCCAGCAGGGCCGGCACCGATGATGGCGACGCGCTTGCCGGTGGGCTTGACCTTGGACATGTCCGGGCGCCAGCCCATGGCGAAGGCTGTGTCGGTGATGTACTTCTCCACCGAGCCGATGGTCACCGCGCCAAAGCCGTCGTTCAGGGTGCACGCCCCTTCGCACAGACGGTCCTGCGGGCACACACGGCCGCACACTTCCGGCAGGGTGTTGGTTTGGTGCGACAGCTCGGCCGCGGCCAGGATGTTGCCTTCGGAGACCAGCTTCAACCAGTTGGGGATGAAGTTGTGCACCGGGCACTTCCATTCGCAATACGGGTTGCCGCAGCCCAGGCAGCGGTGCGCCTGCTCCACGGACTGCTGCGGCTTGAAAGGTTCGTAGATCTCGACGAACTCCTTCTTGCGCTGGCGCAGCAGCTTTTTCTTCGGGTCCTTGCGGCCCACTTCGATGAACTGGAAGTCGTTGCTCAGACGTTCAGCCATTTTTCAAAACCTCTTTACCGCAGTTGCCGGCCTTAGGCCGCAAGCTGCAAGACAATCACTTGAGCAGGACGGGCCCCGCAAACGGGGCCGTCACTTGCAGCTGTTCTTACTGCGGGTTAGCACGGGTGCTGGACAGCAGTTGCTTGAGGTTGGCCGCCTTCGGCTTGACCAGCCAGAAGCGCCGCACGTAGTCGTCCAGGTTCTCGGAGAGCTCACGCCCCCACTCGCTGCCGGTTTCTTCCACGTACTCGCCCAGGACCCGTGCCAGGTGGCTGCGGTAAGCCTCCATCGCCTCACCACTGATGCGCTGGATTTCCACCAGCTCGTGGTTGAGTTTGTCGACGAAGCTATTGTCCATGTCGAGCACATAGGCGAAGCCGCCCGTCATGCCAGAACCGAAGTTGTAACCGGTCTTGCCCAGGACGCAGACAAAGCCGCCGGTCATGTATTCACAGCAGTGATCGCCGGTGCCCTCGACCACAGCGTGGGCGCCGGAGTTACGCACAGCGAAGCGCTCGCCCGCGGTGCCGGCGGCGAACAGCTTGCCGCCGGTGGCACCGTACAGGCAGGTGTTGCCGACGATGGCGCTGTGCTGGGTTTCGAACGGGCTGCCGGCTGGCGGCACGATGGTCAGTTTGCCACCGGTCATGCCCTTGCCGACGTAGTCGTTGGCGTCGCCTTCCAGGTGCAGGTTCAGGCCACCGGCGTTCCAAACGCCGAAGCTCTGGCCAGCGGTGCCCTTGAAGCGGAAGGTGATCGGCGCCGCGGCCATGCCCTGGTTGCCGTGCAGCCTGGCGATCTCGCCGGAGATGCGCGCACCGATGGAGCGGTCGCAGTTGCAGATGTCGAGGCTGAACTCGCCACCGGCCTGGTCGCGGATCGCCGGCAGGGCCATGGCGACCATCTTCTCGGCCAACTCGCCCTTGTCGAACGGCGGGTTCTTGTCGACTTCGCAGAACTGCGGCTTGTCGGCCGGAATGTGCGAGTTGCCCAGCAGCGGCGACAGGTCGAGGTGATGCTGGCGCTCGGTGTCGCCCGGCAGCACGTCGAGCAGGTCGGTGCGGCCGATCAGCTCACCCAAGCTGCGCACGCCCAGCTTGGCCAGCCACTCGCGGGTCTCTTCGGCGACGAAGGTGAAGAAGTTGATCACCATGTCGACGGTGCCGATGTAGTGATCCTTGCGCAGCTTGTCGTTCTGCGTGGCCACGCCGGTGGCGCAGTTGTTCAGGTGGCAGATGCGCAGGTACTTGCAGCCCAGGGCGATCATCGGCGCGGTGCCGAAGCCGAAGCTCTCGGCGCCGAGGATGGCGGCCTTGATCACGTCCAGGCCGGTTTTCAGGCCGCCGTCGGTCTGCACCCGCACCTTGCCGCGCAGGTCGTTGCCGCGCAGGGTCTGGTGGGTTTCGGCCAGGCCCAGTTCCCATGGCGCGCCAGCGTACTTGATCGAGGTCAGCGGCGAGGCGCCGGTGCCACCGTCGTAGCCGGAGATGGTGATCAGGTCGGCATAGGCCTTGGCCACGCCCGCGGCGATGGTGCCGACGCCGGCCTCTGCCACCAACTTGACCGACACCAGCGCCTGCGGATTGACCTGCTTGAGGTCGTAGATCAGCTGGGCCAGGTCTTCGATCGAGTAGATATCGTGGTGCGGCGGCGGCGAGATCAGGGTCACGCCCGGCACCGCGTAGCGCAGCCGGGCGATCAGGCCGTTGACCTTGCCGCCCGGCAGCTGGCCGCCCTCGCCGGGCTTGGCGCCCTGGGCCACCTTGATCTGCAGCACCTCGGCATTGACCAGGTACTCAGGGGTCACGCCGAAGCGGCCGGTGGCCACCTGCTTGATCTTCGAGCTCTTGATGGTGCCGTAGCGGGCCGGGTCTTCACCGCCCTCGCCGGAATTGGAGCGCGCGCCCAGGCGGTTCATCGCCTCGGCCAAGGCCTCGTGGGCCTCCGGCGACAGCGCGCCCAGGGAGATGCCGGCGGAGTCGAAACGCTTGAGGATGTCCTCCAGCGGCTCGACCTGGTCCAGCGCCAGCGGCTGCTCGGCGACCTTGACCTTGAGCAGGTCGCGGATCATCGACACCGGACGCTGGTCGACCAGCGTGGTGTACTCCTTGAACTTGCCATAGTCGCCCTGCTGCACGGCGGCCTGCAGGGTGTTGACCACATCCGGGTTGTAGGCGTGGTATTCACCGCCGTGGACGAACTTGAGCAGACCACCCTGCTGGATCGGCTTGCGCGCGCTCCAGGCCTCGGCGGCCAGCAGCTTCTGGTCGCTCTCGAGGTCGACGAAACGTGCGCCCTTGATGCGGCTCGACACGCCCTTGAAGCTCAGGCCGACCACTTCCTCGGCCAGGCCCACGGCTTCGAACAGCTGGGCGCCACGGTACGAGGCGATGGTGGAGATACCCATCTTCGACAGGATCTTCAGCAGGCCCTTGGAAATGCCCTTGCGGTAGTACTTGAAGACTTCGTCCAGGTCGCCCAGCACCTCGCCGGTGCGGATCAGGTCGGCCAGCACTTCGTAGGCCAGGTACGGGTAGACGGCCGAGGCGCCGAAGCCCAGCAGCACGGCAAAGTGATGCGGGTCACGGGCGGTAGCGGTCTCGACCAGGATGTTGCTGTCGCAGCGCAGGCCCTGTTCGGTCAAGCGGTGGTGCACCGCGCCAACGGCCAGCGAGGCGTGCACCGGCAGCTTGCCCGGAGCGATGTAGCGGTCGCTCAGCACCAGCTGGGTCTTGCCGCCACGCACGGCCTCCTCGGCCTGGTCGGCGATGTTGCGGATGGCCGCTTCGAGGCCGACGCTCTCTTCATAGTTGAGGTCGATCAGCTGGCGGTCGAAGCCTTCGCGCTCCAGGTTCATCAGCGAACGCCACTTGGCGGGCGAGATGACCGGCGAGCTGAGGATCACCCGCGAGGCGTGCTCGGGGGACTCCTGGAAGATGTTGCGTTCGGCGCCCAGGCAGATTTCCAGGGACATCACGATCGCCTCGCGTAGCGGGTCGATCGGCGGATTGGTCACCTGGGCGAACTGCTGGCGGAAGAAGTCGTACGGCGAGCGCACGCGCTGCGACAGCACGGCCATCGGCGTGTCGTCGCCCATCGAGCCGACCGCTTCCTGGCCTTGCTCGCCGAGCGGACGCAGCACCTGGTCACGCTCCTCGAAGGTGACCTGGAACATCTTCATGTATTGCTTGAGCTGGTCGGCGTCGTAGCTGGCCACGCCCTGGTCGTCGCTCAGCGTCGCCTGGATGCGCGTGGCGTGCTGGCGCAGCCAGCGCTTGTACGGATGGCGCGACTTCAGGCGGTTGTCGATGGCGTCGGTGTCGAGGATCTGCCCGGTCTCGGTGTCCACGGCAAGGATCTGGCCCGGGCCGACACGGCCCTTGGCCAGGACTTCCTCGGGCTGGTAGCCCCATACGCCGATTTCCGAGGCGATGGTGATGTAGCCGTTGGTGGTGGTCACCCAGCGCGCCGGGCGCAGGCCGTTGCGGTCGAGCAGGCACACCGCGTGGCGGCCCTCGGTCATGACGATGCCGGCCGGGCCATCCCACGGCTCCATGTGCATGGAGTTGTATTCGTAGAAGGCGCGCAGGTCGGCGTCCATGGTCTCGACGTTCTGCCAGGCCGGCGGCACCAGCATGCGCACGCCGCGGAACAGGTCGATGCCGCCGGTGACCATCAGCTCGAGCATGTTGTCCATGCTCGAGGAGTCGGAGCCGACGCGGTTGACCAGCGGGCCGAGCTCTTCGAGGTCGGGGATCAGGTCGTTGGCGAACTTGGTGCGACGGGCCATGGCCCAGTTGCGGTTGCCGGTGATGGTGTTGATCTCGCCGTTGTGGGCGAGGAAGCGGAAGGGCTGGGCCAGCGGCCACTTCGGCAGGGTGTTGGTGGAGAAGCGCTGGTGGAACACGCAGATCGCGGTCTGCAGGCGCTCGTCGCCCAGGTCCGGATAGAACGCCGCGAGATCGCGCGGCATCATCAGGCCTTTGTAGATGATGGTCTTGTGCGAGAAGCTGCAGATGTAGTGGTCGGCGTCGTGGGCATTGGCCACGGACGAACGGCGACGGGCACTGAACAGCTTGATGGCGAACTCCTGGTCGCTCAGATCTTCGCCACAGATGAACACCTGCTCGATCTGCGGCAGGCGCTCCAGAGCCAGGCGGCCGAGGACGCTGGTATCGATCGGCACCTTGCGCCAGCCGACCAGCTTGAGGCCGGCGTTGACGATCTCGCGGTCCATGTTGGCGCGGGCGGCCTGGGCTTTGACCGGGTCCTGGTTGAAGAACACCATGCCGACGGCGTACTGCCTGGGCAGCTCGACGGCAAAGTGCTCCTGGGCCACGGCACGCAGGAATTGATCGGGCTTCTGCATGAGCAGACCGCAACCGTCGCCGGTCTTGCCGTCGGCGTTGATGCCGCCGCGGTGGGTCATGCAGGTCAGCGCCTGCATGGCGGTTTGCAGAAGGTGGTGACTCGGCTGCCCCGTCATATGGGCGATCAGGCCGAAACCACAGTTGTCCTTGAATTCTTCGGGATGGTACAGACCTGTTTTCATAGACACTTTCTCACCAGGTTCACCTCTCAACCGGAGGCAAATCTCTTTTTTAACAACCACTTACCATCCACGCCGATCAAACGCCAGCTTTTTTGCGGTGGTCATGGAAAACCATTGTTGCACAGCGACAGCGACGCCCACAAATTTTCATGTCTCACCATTGAAAATTTATGTCGCAATTTTGAATGTTTTTGGGCCATGCACCGTGATAACGGCTTGGCTAGAGTCTGAAGCGTTTCAGCCATGACTGCAACACAGGGCTTGTGGCCGGCAGTCTGGGACAGAAAAGCCTGCCGCGCTCGGGCGCAGCAGGCTGATCGAAAGCTAGAAGTCGCTCAGCAACTGGGCGGCGGGGTGGTGCCGCCCGGAAGGTATCAGCGGGCCGTGGCCAGCTCTTGTTGGACGCTGCCGACGGTACGTGGCCAAGGTTTACCAGCCTGGACCTTGGCTGGCAAGTTCTTGATTGCCGCAGCAGCGGCGTCGCGGCTGGCGAAGTTGCCGTAGGTGACGACAAACAGCGGCTTGCCCTGCAGGTTTTTCTTGAAGTAGCGATAGTCGCCACCCTGCGCCTTGACGAACGACTGGGCCGACGCCTCGGAGCTGGTGCCGAAGATCTGCACCACGTAATTGCCCGGTTTCTGGCCGGCATACCAGCTGCTGTTGCCGGCGCCGCCCATGGCGGTTTTCTCGGCAGGCTTGCTGGCGGGCTTGGCGCTGGCGACCTGGGTTGGGGCCGGGGCGGGCTTGGCGGGTGCAACCGGTTTTACTGGCTGGGTTGCGACAGGCTTCGGCGCAGGCGCAACCGACTGTGCCGGAGCGGTGGTTACCGGTTGGGCAGGAGCTGGTGCCGGGCTGGCGGTGGCACCTTGCGGCGGCGCGATGGTGGTCACGGTCGGCGGCACGGCGGCCGACGGCGCGGCAGGCTGCAAAGCGGTATCACCCGCAGGCCCACCCTCTTCGCCCTCGCCCATGCCGGCGGCCTGGGCCAGGGGCTCGCGCATCACCGGCTGCGACTGGCCGACCAGCGGCAGCGGCATCGGTTGCGAGGAACCGGAGAACTCGATGGCGGGCGCGCCGTTGCTGCCCTGCCCCAGTGGCAATTGAGCCTGGGCGGCCGGCGCCTCGGTCGGGGCCTTGTCGCCCTTCTTGGGCATCAGGACCGCCGCGCCAACGGCGACCACGACCACAGCGGACAACGCGAGCACGTGTTTCTTAGGCATTTTGAACCCCATGGATGGTCGCTTGACCGTGGTACGGCTGGCGATCATGGCTTCGATCAAGGTATCGCGGGCGACCTGGTTGATGTTCCCAGGCCAACCGTCGGAGTTTTCGTGGATGTCGACGATCTGCTCGGCGCTGAACACCTCGATGCCCCGGCCGGCGCCTTCCAGGCGCTGTTCCAGGTACTCGCGAGTCTCTTCCTCGCTGTACGGGGCCAGCTCGATGACATGGAAGCGCTCGCCATCGGCATTGAGCTCTTCCAGCCCGGCAATCAGCGAAGGCTCGCCGAACAGGAACACATGCGGGCGCCCTTCGGCCACGCCTGCCGCCAACTCCAGCAACGCTTGGAGTGCCGACTCGTCGAGTTGTTCCGCATCGTCCACCAGCAGATAGACTTCCTGGCCGGTCAGCGCCAGCTGAACCACCTGCGACAGGATCGCCTGCACCTCCGGCTGCGCCACGTTCAGCGACTGCGCCACCTGGCCCAGCACGCTGGCAGCGTCACTGGCGCCACGGGCGGACACCACCACGCTCTGCACCGACTGCTTGTTGGTACTGGCCACCAGGGCCTGGCGCAGCAGGGTCTTGCCGCTGCCCACCGGGCCGCTGACCACCAGCATCAGCTGGCTGTAGCGCGCCAGGTGATGCAACTGGCCCAGCACCGGCTTGCGCTGGGCGGGGAAGAACTTGAAGCCGGGCACCCGCGGTGCGAACGGATCGTGGCTCAACTGGTAATGGTCGAGGAACGCCTCATCGGCATGCAGACTGGTCATTGCGTTGTCACAACCTCAAAGCTGGGCCACGATCGCGCGGTAATCCGCCGCCAGGGTGGCCTGAAGAATCTCTGTCGAATAGTCGTCGGTGACGACGGCCTCGCCCATCTGGCGCAGCAGCACCAGGCGCAGGCGCCCGTCGAGCACTTTCTTGTCGACCGCCATGTGCTCCATGAAATGCGCCGGGGTCATTTCCTGTGGTGGCACCACCGGCAATCCTGCGTCCTGCAGCAGGCGAATTCCGCGATCGCGCGCCGGCTGGTCGATCCAGCCCAGGCGCATGGACATTTCCAGGGCCATCACCGTGCCCGCCGCCACGGCTTCGCCGTGCAGCCAGACGCCATAGCCCATGTGTGTTTCGATGGCATGGCCGAAGGTGTGGCCAAGGTTGAGCGTGGCACGCACGCCCGATTCGCGCTCGTCGGCACCGACCACGGCGGCCTTGGCCGCGCAGGAGCGGCGGATGGCTTCGGTCAGGGCGGCGGAGTCCAGGGCGCGCAACGCCTGCATATTGTCTTCAAGCCAGGCGAGGAACGGCTTGTCGCAGATCAGGCCGTACTTGATGACTTCGGCCAGGCCTGCGGAGAGCTCGCGCTCGGGCAGGGTCTTCAGGCTGGTGGTGTCGATCAGCACCGCGTTGGGCTGATAGAAAGCGCCGACCATGTTCTTGCCCAACGGGTGGTTGATGCCGGTCTTGCCGCCCACCGAAGAGTCCACCTGGGACAGCAGCGTGGTCGGCACCTGGATGAAGTCGACGCCGCGCTGGTAGCAGGCCGCGGCAAAGCCGGCCATGTCGCCGATCACGCCGCCACCGAGGGCAACCACGGTGGTGCGACGGTCATGGCGGGCGGTGAGCAGGGCGTCGAAGATCAGCTGCAGGGTTTCCCAGTTCTTGTGCGCCTCGCCGTCAGGCAACACCACGGGCAGCACCGAATACGCGCCCAGGGTCTTGCTGAGGCGTTCGAGGTACAGGGGCGCGACGGTCTCGTTGGAGACGATGGCAACCTGCCGCCCGGCAATGTGCGGTGCCAGCAGCTCGGGCTGGTCCAGCAGGCCTTCGCCAATGTAGATCGGGTAGCTACGTTCGCCCAGGTCGACCTTTAGTGTCTGCATGTATCCCCACAATGTGCTTGGACGCGGTGGCGGTTCGGCCCCGCGCGGTGACGTTCAGCCCCGTCTCGGCGTTGGTCGCCGAGGATAGACCCCGCTCAGCGGGGCGGCAACTTCTGCAGGCGCTCGAGGATGTCGAGCACCACCATGCGTGGTGGCCGCTCGTCGGTTTCCACCACCAGGTCGGCGATTTCGCGATACAGCGGGTCGCGCGCCTCCAGCAGGGCGCGCAACGTGGCCTCCGGGTTGGCGGTACGCAACAGCGGTCGGTTGCGGTCACGGGAGGTGCGTCCCACCTGCTGCTCCACCGAGGCGTGCAGGTAGACCACCCGTCCGCCGGCGCGCAGCGCCGCACGGTTGGCGTCGCGCATCACCGCGCCTCCGCCGGTGGCCAGGACCACGCCGTCGAGCGCGCTGAGCTCGGCGATCATCGCCTGCTCGCGGTCACGAAAGCCCGGCTCGCCTTCCTTGTCGAAGATCCACGGGATGTTGGCGCCGGTTCGCAGTTCGATTTCCTTGTCGGAATCCTTGAACAGCAGGCGCAGCTCTTTGGCCAACAGGCGCCCGATGGTGCTTTTACCAGCGCCCATGGGCCCCACAAGTATCAAATTTCGCACAGAATCAACGACTCACAGCAATCGCCTGGTCACTCATGATACGCGGAGTCAGGAAGACCAGCAGCTCGGATTTTTTCTCTTGTAATGCATCGCGTCGAAACAGCCGCCCAACATACGGCAGATCGCCAAAAAATGGCACCTTGTCGACCACTTTGTTCTGCGACGTCGAGTACACGCCACCAATCACAATGGTCTGCCCATCGGTGACCCGCACCTTGGCGTTGACCTCGTTCTTGCGGATCGGCGGCACATCGTTGAGGGCATTGATGAAGTCCGGCTCGTCCTTGGTCACCCGCACCGCCATGATCACCTTGCCGTCCGGCGTGATCTGCGGCGTCACCTCCAGCGACAGGGACGCCTCTCGGAAGGAGACCGAAGTGGCGCCACTGCGGGTGGTTTCCTGGTAGGGCACTTCGGTGCCCTTGAGTATGCGCGCGGTTTCCTTGTCGGCCGTGACCACCTTGGGTTGGGAGATGATCTCGCCATTGCCGCTTTTTTCCATGGCGCTGAGCTCCAGATCGAGCAGGATATCGCTGCGCAGCAGCCCCACTCCCAACGCGGCACCTCCCCGCTCGACGCCAAGATCGACGAAAAGGTCGCTGCCCAGCCGGCGGTCCGAGCCATACAGCGGTCCACCCCAGCGCACGCCCAGGGCCTTTTCGTAATCGACATTGGCCTCGACGATCCGTGCCTCGATCATGACCTGGCGCACCGGCACATCCAGCTGAGTGACCAGCCTGCGCAGTTCGGCGAGCCGCGCGGCAGGCTGGGTGGCTACCAGGGTATTGGTGCGAGCGTCCACACTGAGGCTGCCACGCCCGGCCAGGGCACCGTCGTCCGCCAGGCTCGCCAGCAGCAGCTCCGCCAGCTCGCCGGCCTTGGCATGGAAGACAGGGATCAATTCACGCTGCAGTGGCTCGATGCCCTGGACCTGCCCAGCGAGCTCTGCCACAGGAGCAACCAGCAGCACATTCCCCTCCCGGCGCCTGCCCAAGCCCTTGCTGCGCAGCACCAGATCAAGCGCCTGCTCCCAGGGCACGTCTTCCAGGCGCAGGGTAATCCGTCCCTGCACCGAGTCGCCGACCACCAGGTTGACGCCCGCGTGATCGGCCATGACCTGAAGCACCGAACGCAGCTCGACGTCCTGGAGGTTGAGCGACATCGGCTCACCCTGAAACGTCTCGGCCTGCGTCGCCTGAAGCCCCAACATCGATAGCACGCCGCTCAACCATTGCCTCGGTCCCATCCCTGACCTCTCCCTGTTCATGCGTCCCAAGAACCAGATACCTGGGACGTGCTTGCCAGCGCCCATCGATGTAGATCCGCTCCTGGACCTCCACCCGGTCAACCTCAATGGCCACCACGACACTTCCTTCGAGCCCCAGTCGATCGCCTTCCGCGACCCGGTACAGGCGACCTGCGAAGCGCAGCAATGCCTGTCGCCGCCCCGCCTGGGAGAGGCTGCCGACCATCTCCAACCGTGCCAATGGAACATGCGCCAGCCCACTGTCCTCACTCGGGGGCAACCAAGCCCGGAAAGGGTCGAATGCCGTCTTCGACAAGACCGCCTGGGCCGGCTCGTCCGCCAATGACGCCGGGACCGGCAGCTCTTCCCCAGAGTGGTAGGCATGCAATCGCAACTGGGCGGCGATTTGCCCGATGCCCCCATCCTTCAGGGCCAGCCTGAGCCGGTCCACATTCAACAGACGCAACTGCCGCAGCGATTGCTCCAGCCACAGGCGCAGCGCCGGATACTGTCCCGACACCGCGATTTCCAGCGGTTGCACTCGATACGCTGGCGCCTGCTTTGCCTCCTGCACCTCGACTCGCTCGAATACCAGGCCATGTTCCTGCCCCGATAGCGCCAACTGATCGAGTAGCTCGCTCATGCCCTCTCCCGCGGCCAGCCGCCATCGTGTCGCCTGCAAAAGCGTCCGGGCATGTTCAAGCGCCCGCTGCTCCACACCCAGTTCGACGAGGCGCGCCCTGCGCTGCGCCAGTTCATCCTGTAGCTGGAGCTGTTGCCGGACAGACTCGAAATGCCCCTGAACCGGATCACGCAGACGTACCAGGTAGCCCACACAAGCAACCATGAGCGCGAGCGACAGGCACACCACGGACCTCACCACTCCCGACCGACCTGCCAGCGCCTGCCAGTCAAGGAGCCACAGGCGGGTCACGACTCGCCCGCCAGCAATCGCGCCGCCAGCAGGAACGCGTCACCCTCGTCATGACGCCTGAGCTGAACGAGCTCGAGGTCCCGCACCACGCCAACGTGCTCCAGGTCGCGCATGAACTGGGCGACCACCGTCGCAGAGGCAGCCAGACCGCCCAGGCGCAAGCGTCCCGCCTCGACATCCACCTCCGTCAAGCGAGCACCTTCTGGCAGAGCCTGCTCAAGGGCGAGGAACAAATCAGGCATCTGCGACCGCCCTGTGCCGAGTGCAGACAACGCGGCATGCTCGGCCTGTAACGCCTCCCGCCTGCCGCGCAGTTGATCGACCTGCCTCAGCGAGATTTCGAGCCGCTCGAGCTCCGCCTGATGCGAGACGACTATCAGTGCTTGTCGGGCCAGGCGCGACCGCGCCATCTGATCGAGCCATGTGACCGCGCCCAGGGCCACCACCAGGGTGACTACGAGCCTGATCTGAAATTGCCGCACAGCCCTGGCCCTGCGGTGCTCGCGCCAGGGCATCAAGTTCAGTCTCACCCTCATGCCCGGCCTCCCATGGCCAAGCCGCAGGCCAGGACCATCGAAGCTGCACAAAGGCCATCATGCTCCCGGAGACCTGCCAGCGGGAGCGGGCAACCCACCTGGCATTTCACATCCAGGCGTTCTCGCAAATGCGCCGCCCGGGCTTCATCGGCAGCGGAGCCGAACAGGACAACGTCAGCGATGGGCGCCTGCTCATCCAACCGCCAGAGGCTATCGACAGCGACATCCCAGTGCGCCGGCGAGCCCAGGGCGAGCCGCTGGCGCTGCGCAATGGGGTCGCCGTGCCAGCGGTGCATGACCACTTCGCCCGGCTCCAACTGCAGCAGCACAGCTGAGCGAGCCTGCGCCTCAGACAGCAACGCTCGCCGTAGCGCGAAGCTGTCCACCTCCACGGCTTCAAGTTGCAATCCGGCCTTGGCAAACACCCGCTCCCACGGATCGAGCTGGCTTTGCCGGCAGGCCACCACCAGCACTTCGAATTGCCCGGGATCATCGGCGCATGCACCCTGCACCCAGTAGTCAAGGGCCAGATCCTCAAGCGGGAAGGGAAACAACTGCTCGGCCTGAGCCAACACGGCCGCCTCGATACCAAGGTCGGCCAGCCCGGCAGGCAACCGGCAACGCTTGCAGATGACCTGAGAGGCGGGCAATGCCAGGGCGACGCGCAACTGCCTGGTTCGACATTGAACATGGGCCCGCCGCAACCCCATCACCAACCCCTGCGCCTCGTCGGATGCCACCCAGCCAGGCGTCGCCGGCTCGAAGCGCTCCTGCGCCCACCCCTGCACACGCCAACCGCCGCGCTGGCGATGCAGGTGCAGCATTCTTATGGAACCGGAGGCAATTTCCACCCCCAGCAGTGAACCGGCGTCCCTGCCAAAGCATCCAAGCATGGCTGTTCCTTTCTGGTCATCGGCAGCCCGCGCCGTAGTGGCGCGAGCGGTCGTCCTACGCCCCGGGCGGTCACCCGGTGGGACGAAAAATGCTTATAATGGCCAGCGTTTTCCTGTCCGCCGGCCCCGCGCGCAATCCACTCCTCAACCTGGACACCCAAAAGCCTTGATACGTCTGCTGAAGTTCTTCTGGTGGTCTCTCGTCGCCGTCATCTGCGCGCTCGTGCTCGGTGTGAGCGGTGCGTTTCTGTATCTTAGCCCCAGCCTGCCCTCGGTCGAATCGCTCAGAAGCGTCCAGTTGCAAATCCCCCTGAGGGTGTACAGTAGCGACGGCAAGCTGATTGCCGAGTTCGGCGAGATGCGGCGCTCGCCGATCAAGTTCCAGGAAATTCCCCCACAGTTCATCCAGGCGCTTCTGTCCGCCGAAGACGACAATTTCCTCAACCACTACGGGGTAGATCCCAGCAGCCTGATGCGCGCGGCATCGCAGTTGCTCAAGTCCGGGCATATCCAGACCGGCGGCAGCACCATCACCATGCAGGTGGCGAAGAACTTCTTCCTCACCAGCGAGCGCAGCTTCTCGCGCAAGACCAACGAGATCCTGCTGGCCCTGCAGATCGAGCGCGAGCTGACCAAGGACGAGATCCTCGAGCTCTACGTCAACAAGATCTACCTGGGCAACCGCGCCTACGGCATCGATGCCGCGGCGCAGGTGTACTACGGCAAGTCGATTCGCGACGTAAGCCTGGCGCAGATGGCGATGATCGCCGGCCTGCCCAAGGCGCCCTCGCGCTTCAACCCCCTGGCCAACCCGGTACGCGCCAAGGAGCGCCGTGACTGGATCCTCGGACGCATGTACAAGCTCGGCAAGATCGACGAAGCCAGCTACCAGGCGGCCCTGGCCGAACCGCTGAACGCCAGCTACCACGTGCCGACTCCGGAAGTGAACGCCCCCTATGTCGCCGAGATGGCCCGCGCCGAGATGGTCGGCCGCTACGGCAGCGACGCCTACACCGAAGGTTTCCGCGTCACCACCACGGTGCCGAGCGACATGCAGCAGATGGCCAACAGCGCGGTGCTCAACGGCCTCAGCGAGTATGACGAACGCCACGGTTACCGCGGCCCCGAGGCACGCTTCCCGGGCAAGACCCGTGCGGCCTGGCTGCAGGAACTGGGCAAGCAGCGCACCCTCGGCGGCCTGGAGCCGGCCATCGTCACCCAGGTCGAGAAGACGGGCCTGAAGGTGATGACCCGCAGCGGGCTGGAAGAGAATGTGGCCTGGGATACCATGAAGTGGGCCCGCCCATACCTCAGCAGCAACTCGCAGGGACGTTCGCCACAATCGCCCGGCGACGTCGCCCAGGTCGGCGACCTGGTCCGCCTGCAGCGCCTGGAGGACGGCAAGCTCAAGTTCAGCCAGGTACCCGGGGCCCAGAGCGCCCTGGTCACCCTCGACCCTTACAACGGCGCCATCCGCGCCCTGGTCGGCGGATTCTCCTTCGAGCAGAGCAACTACAACCGCGCCATGCAGGCCAAGCGCCAGCCGGGCTCGAGCTTCAAGCCCTTTGTCTACAGCGCCGCGCTGGACAACGGCTACACCGCCGCCAGCCTGGTCAACGACGCGCCGATCGTGTTCGTCGATGAGTACCTGGACAAGGTCTGGCGCCCGAAGAACGACACCAATACCTTCCTTGGCCCGATCCGCATGCGCGAGGCGCTGTACAAGTCGCGCAA
This sequence comes from Pseudomonas sp. DrBHI1, assembly GCF_002205115.1. Lineage (NCBI taxonomy): Bacteria > Pseudomonadati > Pseudomonadota > Gammaproteobacteria > Pseudomonadales > Pseudomonadaceae > Pseudomonas > Pseudomonas sp. DrBHI1. The sequence continues at coordinate 103,716 of NZ_NIBE01000052.1, read as the reverse complement.
CCTGGTTTCGATCCGCCTGCTGCAGGCCATGGGCGTGGACCGCACCATCGACTACATCGCCAAGTTCGGCTTCAACAAGCAGGACCTGCCGCGCAACCTGTCGCTGGCACTGGGCACCGCGACCCTGACGCCGATGGAGATCGCCACCGGCTGGAGCACCTTCGCCAACGGCGGCTACAAGATCAGCCCCTACCTGATCGAGCGCGTCGAAAGCCGCAACGGCGAAACCCTGTTCACCGCCAACCCGGCACGAGTGCCCCAGGGCAGCCAGGACCAGGCCGGCCTCGCCGCCCCCGAGCAGGCGATCAGTGTCGCGCCGATGCCGGGCGAAGCACCGTCGGCCCTCGGCCAGACCGCCCCGGCGCCGCAGGTACCCGCCGTGGCCGAGCAGATCATCGACGGGCGCACCTCGTACATTCTCACCAGCATGCTGCAGGATGTGATCAAGCGCGGCACCGGCCGCCGCGCCCTGGCCCTCGGCCGCACGGACCTGGCAGGCAAGACCGGTACCACCAACGAGTCCAAGGATGCCTGGTTCTCCGGCTACAACGCCGACTACGTCACCACCGTCTGGGTAGGCTTCGACCAGCCGGAAACCCTGGGCAGACGCGAGTACGGCGGCACCGTGGCGTTGCCGATCTGGATGAGCTTCATGGGCGCGGCGCTCAAGGGCAAGCCTGAGCACGCACCGGCCGAGCCGGAAGGCATTCTCAGCCTGCGTGTCGACCCGGTCAGCGGCCGCGCCGCCACACCAGGCACACCGAATGCCTACTTCGAGCTGTTCAAGGCCGAGGACTCGCCACCTTCGGTAGACGAGCTGGGCAATGGCGCCGTCCCCGGCAGCCCGCTGCCGGCGGATGAAGCGGCGCCGATGGATCTGTTCTGACCACAGCGCGGGACAGCTGCGCGATGCTTTGACAGCGGCAAGCAAAAAGCCCCGACTCTCACGAGCCGGGGCTTTTTCATGACGCTACGACCGGATCAGCCGTTGAACACGTCATCCACGCTTTTCAGCGGGTAGTGCTTCGGATACGGCAGGGTGGCCACGCCGGATTCGATGGCGGCCTTGGCCACGGCATCGGAAACCACGGTGATCAGACGGGCATCCAGCGGCTTCGGAATGATGTATTCGCGGCCGAATTCCAGGGCCTGTACGCCGTAGGCTTCGCAGACTTCCTTCGGCACTGGCTGCTTGGCCAGGTCCTTCAGGGCGATGGCGGCGGCGATCTTCATTTCTTCGTTGATGCGCTTGGCGCGAACGTCCAGGGCACCGCGGAAGATGAATGGGAAGCCCAGTACGTTGTTGACCTGGTTCGGGTAGTCGGAACGACCGGTGGCCATGATCACGTCGCTGCGGGTGGCGTGAGCCAGCTCCGGAGCGATTTCCGGATCCGGGTTCGAGCAGGCGAACACGATCGGGTTGGCGGCCATCGACTTCAGGCCCTCCGGGCTCAGCAGGTTCGGACCGGACAGGCCGACGAACACATCGGCGCCGTTCAGTGCATCAGCCAGGGTGCGCTTGTCGGTGGCGTGGGCGAACTGGGCCTTGTACTGGTTCAGGTCGTCGCGGCCGGCGTGGATCACGCCGCTGCGGTCGATCATGAAGATGTTCTCGACCTTGGCGCCCATGCTTACCAGCAGCTTCATGCAGGAGATGGCGGCGGCACCGGCGCCCAGGCAGACGATCTTCGCCTCCTCGAGCTTCTTGCCGGCGATTTCCAGGGCGTTGATCATTCCGGCGGCGGTAACGATGGCGGTACCGTGCTGGTCATCGTGGAAGACGGGAATGTCGCACTGTTCGATCAGGGTGCGCTCGATCTCGAAGCACTCAGGTGCCTTGATGTCTTCCAGGTTGATGCCGCCGAAGGTGATGGAGATGCGGCGAACGGTGTCGATGAAGGCCTGCGGGCTCTCCGACTCGACTTCGATATCGAACACGTCGATACCGGCGAAACGCTTGAACAGAACACCCTTGCCTTCCATTACCGGCTTGGAGGCCAGCGGGCCGAGGTCGCCCAGACCGAGGATGGCGGTGCCATCGGAGATCACCGCAACCAGGTTGCCCTTGCCGGTGTACTTGTAGGCCAGCTCCGGATCACGGCCGATCTCGCGCACAGGCTCGGCGACGCCAGGGCTGTAGGCCAGGGCGAGGTCACGGGCGGTGGCGGTGGGCTTGGAGAGCTCGACGCTCAGCTTCCCCGGACGGGGCTGGGCGTGGTATTCGAGAGCGGCGGTTTTCAGGTCTGACATGATGGGCATTCCGCTGTTTACTGTTCTGACGGACCGCCGAGGATACGCAAAGAGCCGGGGGGCGACAAGACTGCCCGGTCACTATGTGTCAAGGCCTTTGGCCTACGACTTTACGCTATAACCCACGGGGCTTACGGGACCCAGTGTGTACAATCCAATAGCAAAATGTCTACAACTATTTACCCTGGAACAGCCGCCAACATGCTCGGATCGGTCAATGGCAACAGCCAGCGTCGCTGCCCGGGCTTGAGCCCTCCCTTGCGGGATCGGTCCAACACCCAGCCACGCGCCTCGACCTGGCGTCCCTTGAGGTTAGCGAAGAAGCTGGCGGGGAAGCGCTGCTGCAGACGAGCGGGGACCTGCAGCACCACGGCATCGTCGAGCTCCAGCCAGATACCGCCACGGTTGCGCTCGATACCCTTGATCTTGCCGCCGATCACGGCAAAACCGGACTGCCTGACTTCCCTCGCACGCACTACCGGCGACTGGCGCCACAGCCCGGCTCCGGCGTTGCGCGCCTGCTGCTCGGCTTGTTGCTGGCAGCCCGACAAGGCCACGTTGGGGGCAATGGCGACCCGGTAGCCGAGGCCCTCGCTGAGCAATTGTGCTTCGAGATTGTCGCCAGTACGGCTATAGATGTGCGCCAGGGTTCGACCGTACTTGTCCTTGGGTTCCACGCCTGGAACCAGGCCGACGCGACCATTGCTGGCCTCGACCAGCGCCTGCAGGCGCCGTTTCGCAGCCTCGGCGTAGGGCTCGCTGGTGCGGCCCTTGCGGCCGATCTCGGGCGCATTGATGCCGATCAGCCGCACGTTGCGGCCATCATCCAGGCGCAAGGTGTCGCCGTCGACTACCTGGCGCACCGTCACCTGCTGCGGCTGCTCGGGCAACGGACAGAAGGCCAGGGCCGGAAAATGCCAGATCGCGCCCACAAAAAAGGCGCCCGCAAGGGGCGCCTTCTTTTGCAGCAACGCGAACCTCGAGAGATTCGCCATGCGCATGATTACTTCTTGGTACCGAACATACCGAAGCGATCGGCGAACTTCTGTACGCGACCACCGGTGTCCAGGACTTTCTGCTTACCGGTGTAGAACGGGTGGCACAGGTTGCAAACGTCGATCGCCAGGACGCTGCCCAGGGTCGAACGGGTTTCAAACTTGTTGCCGCAGCTGCAGGTGACTGCAACTACTTCGTAGTTCGGATGAATATCTGCTTTCATGGTCACTTCCTCGAGCTGCGTGCCGCCACCCAACACCTATTGTTGAATACCGCACGTAATTAGGCGGCGAATAATACCAGAGCGCGGCCGCAGCGCAAGTTGTCGCTTGCACCGACCGTCGTCTGCTAGGCTCGCCTGATTTGTGAAACGCCCTCCAGAGACCTTCCGCGTGTCCGACGTCATCCTGCGCCTTGCCCTGCCCTCGCCCCTGCGTCGCCTGTTCGACTACCGGGCGCCCGCGAGCATGGCGCGCCAGGCACTGACGCCCGGCATGCGCATCCGCGTGCCATTCGGCCGCCGCGAGATGATCGGCGTGCTGGTGGAGATCGCCACGCACAGCGAAGTCCCCGCCGACAAGCTCAAGCCGGCCAGCGCCCTGCTCGACCCGGTTTCGCCCGTGCCACCCGCACTGTTCAAGCTGTGCCTGTGGACGGCGCAGTACTACCAGCACAGCCTGGGCGACACCTTGAGCTGGGCCCTGCCGACCCTGCTGCGCCAAGGCGAGCCGGCCGAGGCGCGCCAGGAGCGTTTCTGGCACGTCGCCCCCGGGGCACGCCTGGAGGATCCGCGCATCGCCCGCGCCCCGCGCCAGCGCGATGCCCTCAAGACCCTGTCGCAGCACCCCCACGGCGTAGCCCACAGCCTGTTGAGCAAGCTGGGCCTGAACAAGGACAGCCTCGACCTGCTGCTGGCCAAGGAGCTGGTGAGCGTCGAAGTCCGCCGCCACCTGCCCGCCGCGCGCCACGAGCACTGGCTGGCCCAACCGGAGCTGCCGCTCAACGAGGAGCAGCGCGCGGCGTTCGAGGCGGTGCGCGCGGGCTTCGGCGCCTTCCACGCCTACCTGCTGGCCGGGGTCACCGGCAGCGGCAAGACCGAGGTGTACCTGCAGCTTATTCGCGAAACCCTCGAAGCCGGCAAGCAGGCGCTGATCCTGATCCCCGAGATCAACCTCGGCCCGCAGACCCTGCAACGCTTCGAGCAGCGCTTCAACGCCCGCATCGCCCTGCTGCACTCGGCGGTGGGCGACCGCGAACGCCTGGACGCCTGGCTGGCGGCCCGCGATGGTGACGCCGACATCATCATCGGCACCCGCTCGGCGCTGTTCACGCCGATGAAGAACCCGGGCCTGATCATCATCGACGAGGAACACGACGGTTCCTATAAACAGCAGGAAGGCCTGCGCTATCACGCCCGCGACCTGGCCGTGGTCCGCGCCCACCAGGAGAACATCCCGATCCTGCTGGGCTCGGCCACGCCGTCGCTGGAAAGCCTGCACAACGCCCACAGCGGCCGCTACGGCCTGCTGCGCATGAACCAGCGCGCCGGTGGCGCCAAGGCACCACGTTTCCTGCGCCTGGACGTACGCAGCCTGCCATTGGACAGCGGCATCAGCGGCCCGCTGCAACAGGCCATCCGCCAGACCCTGGAGGCTGGCCAGCAGGTGCTGGTGTTCCTCAACCGCCGCGGTTTCGCCCCGACGCTGCTGTGCCACGACTGCGGCTGGCTCTCCGAGTGCCCGCGCTGCGATGCGCGCATGACCGTGCACCAGCGTTCCGCCGTGCTGCGCTGCCACCACTGCGGCTATGACGAACGCCTGCCGTTGCAGTGCCCGCAGTGCGCCCACGTCGACTTGCGTCCGGTGGGGGCCGGCACCGAGCGCGCCGAAGAGCGGCTCAAGGTGCTGTTCCCCGACTACCCGACCCTGCGCGTGGACCGCGACAGCACCTCGCGCAAGGACGCCATGCACAACCTGTTCGCCACCATCCAGCGCGGTCAACCGAGCATCCTGGTCGGCACCCAGATGCTGGCCAAGGGGCACCACTTCCCCCGCGTCACCCTGGTGGCGATTCTTGATGCCGATGGCGGGCTGTTCTCCGGCGACTTCCGCGCCAGCGAGCGCATGGCCCAGCTGATCGTCCAGGTTGCCGGTCGCGCCGGACGCGCCGAAGAGCCGGGCAAGGTCATCGTGCAGACCCACCTGGCCGACCATCCGCTGCTGGTGCAACTGACCGAGCAGGGCTACTTCGCTTTCGCCGAGCAGGCCCTGAGCGAACGTCGCGCCGCCGGTCTGCCGCCGTTCGCCCACCTGGCCCTGCTGCGTGCGGATGCGCACAAGCCGGGCCAGGCCGAGGGCTTCCTCGACGAAGCCTGCGCCGCCGCCGAGCGGGTCATGGCCGAACAAGGCCTGCATGGCATCGAGCTGCTCGGCCCGGTCCCGGCGCCCATGGAACGACGGGCGGGCCGCTTCCGCGCGCAACTATTGCTCCAGGCCAATGCCCGGGCTCAGCTGCATCGACTGATCAGTGCCTGGTTGCTAGTGTTGGAGCAAATGCCATCGGGGCGGCAGGTGCGCTGGTCGCTGGATGTGGATCCGGTGGACCTGTACTGACTGCTTCAAGGTTACCGTGGGAGCTGGCTTGCCCCGCTATGACAGTGGCCTGGCCCCAAAAGGTTGGCAACCCGTCCCCGGCAACGGATAATGCCCAGTTTTTCCACCTGCGCATCGAAGCGCTCACCGCGCTTGCGGTCGAAAAGAGAATCCCATGAAAGACACCATTCGCCAGCTGATCCAGCAAGCCCTCACCCAACTCGTCACCGACGGTGTGCTGCCTGAAGGGCTGACGCCGGCGATCCAGGTGGAAAACGCCCGGGACAAGACCCACGGCGACTTCGCCAGCAACATCGCCATGATGCTGGCCAAGCCGGCCGGCATGAAGCCGCGCGACCTGGCCGAAAAACTCATCGCCAGGCTGCCGGCCAGCCCCGACATCACCAAGGTCGAGATCGCCGGCCCCGGTTTCCTGAACTTCTTCCAGAACACCGACGCCCTGGCCAGCCGCCTCGACGCCGCCCTGGCCGACGAGCACCTGGGCGTGCGCAAGGCCGGCCCGGCCGAGAAGGTGGTGATCGACATGTCGGCGCCGAACCTGGCCAAGGAAATGCACGTCGGCCACCTGCGCTCGACCATCATCGGCGACAGCGTCGCGCGCGTGCTGGAATTCCTCGGCGATGACGTCATCCGCCAGAACCACGTGGGCGACTGGGGCACCCAGTTCGGCATGCTGCTGGCCTACCTGGAAGAAAACCCGATCACCAGCGACGAGCTGTCGGACCTGGAGAACTTCTACCGCGCCGCCAAGAAGCGCTTCGACGAGTCCGAGGCGTTCGCCACCCGCGCCCGCGGCCTGGTGGTCAAGCTGCAGGCCGGCGACCCTGAGTGCATGGCCCTGTGGACGCGCTTCAAGGACATCTCGCTGTCGCACTGCCAGAAGACCTACGAGCTGCTCAACGTCAAGCTGACCATGGCCGACGTCATGGGCGAGAGCGCCTACAACGCCGACCTGGCCAACGTGGTCGCCGACCTCAAGGCCAAGGGCCTGCTGGTCGAGGACCAGGGCGCCCAGTGCGTGTTCCTCGAGGAGTTCAAGAACGCCGAGGGCGAGCCGCTGCCGGTGATCGTGCAGAAGGCCGACGGCGGCTACCTGTACGCCACCACCGACCTGGCCGCCGTGCGCTACCGCAGCAACACGCTGAACGCCGACCGCGCCCTGTACTTCGTCGACCAGCGCCAGGCCCTGCACTTCAACCAGGTGTTCGAAGTGGCTCGCCGCGCCGGTTTCGTCGGCCACCCGATGAAGATGGAGCACATGGGCTTCGGCACCATGAACGGCGCCGATGGCCGCCCGTTCAAGACCCGTGATGGCGGCACCGTCAAGCTGATCGACCTGCTCACCGAGGCCAAGGACCGCGCCTACGCGCTGGTCAAGGAGAAGAATCCTTCGCTGGCCGAGGACGAACTGCGCCACATCGGCGAGGTGGTCGGCATCGGCGCGGTCAAGTACGCCGACCTGTCCAAGCACCGCACCAGCGACTACAGCTTCAACTTCGAGCTGATGCTCAACTTCGAAGGCAACACCGCGCCGTACCTGCTGTACGCCTACACCCGCGTGGCTGGCGTGTTCCGCAAGCTCGGCAAGGGCTTCGATGAAGTCGACGGCAGCATCGTCCTGCAGGCCGCGCACGAGCAGGACCTGGCCGCGCGCCTGGCGCAGTTCGGCGAGATCCTGAACAGCGTCGCCGAAAAAGGCACGCCGCACGTGCTGTGCAGCTACCTGTACGACCTCGCCGGCCTGTTCTCCAGCTTCTACGAGAACTGCCCGATCCTTTCCGCCGAAACCGCCGAACAGCAGCAGAGCCGCCTGCGCCTGGCTGCCCTGACCGGCCGCACCCTCAAGCAGGGCCTGGAACTGCTCGGCCTGGAAACCCTGGAGCGCATGTAAGTTGGCTGCAAAGAAGAAACCCGCACCCAAGCGCGGCGCCAGCCGCTCCCAGCCGCCTGCCAGCAAGCAGCCGATCCCGGGCTGGGTGTGGCTGGCGGTCGGCCTGACGGTCGGCGCCTTCATCGTCTTCCTGATGAAACTCGAGCCCGGCGGCGGCGACATCAAGCGCACCAAGCCCGAGCAGCAGAAGCCGGAGAAGGTCGCCGAGGCGAGCAAGACCACCACGCCGACGCCACAGCAGCCGGTGAAGCCGAAGTACGACTTCTACACTCTGCTGCCGGAGTCGGAAGTGATCGTGCCGCCCGAGGCGGTGCCGGAGAAGACCCCGCCGGTCCCGGCGCAGCCGCCTGTGCCGAGCACGCCGGTTACGCCGGCAGAAGCGGCGAAGATCGACACCGCCCGCGCCCAGGCCGCGCTGCTGGGGCAGACACCACCACCAGCGCCACCGGTGATCAAGCCAGCGGCCACCACCCAGTTCTTCCTGCAGGCTGGCTCGTTCCGCAAGCAGGCGGATGCCGACAAGGTCCGTGCGCAGATCATCCTGCTTGGCCAGGCGGTCAAGGTGGAGTCGGGCACGGTCAAGGAAGAGACCTGGTACCGCGTGATGGTCGGCCCGTTCAGCAACCGTGAACAGCTGACCGTGGCACAGAAGCAACTGGCCGGGGCAGGCTTCAGCAACCTGCTGCTGCAACAGCGGCGCCAGTAACGAAAAAGGCCTTGCCGCATTCAGCGACGAGGCCTTTTTTTCATACCCGGCGACGCTCGGCGTTAACCTGGGAGATCTGGCTGTTGAGCGTCCAGAAGTCATACAGCACGCCCAGCAGGAACAGACCGCCGGTGAACAGGTAGATCAAGGCACTGATCCACTTGCCCTGGTACAGCCGGTGCACGCCGAAAATGCCCAGGAAGGTCAGCAGGATCCACGCCAGGTTGTAATCCACCCCGCCCGATTCGAAGCGCATGTCCGCCTCACGGTCCATCGACGGGATCAGGAACAGGTCGATCAGCCAACCGATACCCAGCAACCCGAGGGTGAAGAACCAGATCGTCCCGGTGATCGGCTTGCCGTAGTAGAAACGGTGTGAGCCGGTGAAACCGAAAATCCACAGCAGATAGCCGAGGACCTTGCTGTGGGTGTCGTGCGAAGGGACACCCTGTTGATAACCATTCATTCGAAACCCTCGTGGGATAGCCGAAAATTTTCTAACGGAAAATGTGACTTTTCCGTTTTTACCCGACATATGGTACGTGGCAGAGCGACCAACGGATCAAAGTTTGATCAAAAAGCTGTTATAAAGTTGCGCGCCAACACTTATAAGAGCTTCATCTATGCCACCTTTCTTCAAGACATGGCTGACCCTCTGCCTTCTGTTGCCCCTGGCCGCCCACGCCACCAACCGTGAGCAACGTCTTCCCAGCGGATTCACCGGTTACACGACCAACGCCGACGCCACGGTGAAACGCGCCCCGATCCAGTACCGCAGCACCAACAGCCTGCGCACGCGTCCGGCCAATGCCGCCAAGCAGCATGCCGTGGGCATGCAGGCGGTGGCGATGTCGCCGAAGCAGAGCAGCGAAGTGCTCAGCCGTGCGGTGAACGTGCTTGGCACCCCCTATCGCTGGGGCGGCAGCAGCCCGAAGAAGGGCTTCGACTGCAGCGGCCTGGTCAAGTATGCGTTCAACGACGTGGCGGATGTCGACTTGCCGCGCACCTCCAACGCCATGGCCCAAGGCCAGGGCGTCAAGGTGGCCAAGGGCGACCTCAAGCCAGGCGACCTGATCTTCTTCAACATCAAGAGCCGTCGGGTCAACCACGTCGCCATCTACCTGGGCAACGACCGCTTCATCCACGCGCCACGCACCGGCAAGCGGGTGAGCATCGACAGCCTGGAGAAACCTTACTGGCAGAAGCACTACGTGGTGGCCAAGCGCGTGCTGCCCAAGCAGCAGCAACAGGCGCTGAGCCTGGCCAAACGCTGAATCGCCGATCGCGGTGCGCCGGCGCGACTTGCCCCGCGATCAGTTTGAGGCCCTGTCGATAATCCCCCGCGCTTCCAGCGCCTGCAGCGCACCCTCCATCGTGCACATCCCCACAGCCGCACCAGCCTGCATCAGCGAATGAATCTGCGCCAGACGCCCCTCGCGGATCAGGTTGCGCACCGCCGGCGTCGCCACCAGCACCTCCCGCGCCGCGACCCGACCGCCGCCTGATCGCCGAACCAGCACCTGCGCGACCACCAGCCGCAGGGAGTCGGCCAGCATGCTGCGCACCAGCGGCTTTTCCTCCGGCGCGAACACCTCCACCAGCCGGTCGATACTGCTTACCGCCGATCGCGTATGCACGGTGGCCAGTACCAGGTGCCCGGTCTCCGCGGCGCGCATCGCCAGGCGAATGCTGTGCAGATCGCGCAGCTCACCGATCATGATCACGTCCGGGTCCTGACGCAGGGCGCTGCGCAGGGCCTGGGCAAAGTCACGGCTATGCAGGCCGACCTCACGCTGGTTGACCAGGCTGCGCTGGCTGGCGTGGATGAACTCGATCGGGTCCTCGAGCGTGACGATATGCAATGCGTATTCGCGGTTGAGCCGATCGATCAGCGCCGCCAGGGTGCTCGACTTGCCACTGCCGGTGGCCCCGCCCACCAAGATGAAGCCATCCCGGTACTGGGAGATGATTTGAAATACATCTACCAGCTCAAGCACCTCCAGACAGGGCACGCTCGCGGGGATCAAACGCACACTGGCACTCGGGCCATTGCGCTGGCGGAACAGGTTCAGCCGAAAGCGCCCCAGCCCATCCAGGCTCACCGCCAGGTCCAACTCTTCGCCGGCAGCCCACTGTCGCCGCTGCTCGTCATCAAGCACGGCAGCCATCCCGTCTTCCAGCGCTCCTGCCGTCAGCACCGGCAGGTCCAGGCGCTGCAACACCCCATCCACGCGCAGCAGCGGCCGCTCGCCCGCGGCCAGGTGCAGGTCGCTGGCAGCGGCAGCCAGGGCCCTGCGCAACAGGTCGGTCACATCCATGAGACTCCCCAACGGCGATCAAGCAGGTAGAATGCCGCAGACCCCAAAGCCGTCGGCGACGAATCATGTCCACCCTAGCAGACAACATTGACGCCATTGCCACCCGCATCGACAGCGCGGCCAAGGCCGCCGGACGCGACCCGGCCAGCATCCAGCTGCTGGCGGTGAGCAAGACCAAGCCCGCCAGCGCGATTCGCGAGGCCTACGCCGCCGGGTTGCGCGATGTGGGCGAGAACTACCTTCAGGAAGCCCTGACAAAACAACAGGCACTTTCCGATCTGCCCTTGATCTGGCACTTCATCGGCCCCATCCAATCGAACAAGACCAAGGCCATCGCCGAGCATTTCGACTGGGTACATTCCGTGGACCGCCTGAAGATCGCCCAACGCCTCTCCGAGCAGCGCCCTGCCGGCCTGGCGCCGCTGAACGTCTGCCTGCAGGTCAACGTCAGCGGCGAGGACAGCAAGTCCGGTTGCGCGCCTGCCGAGTTGCCGGCCCTGGCCCAAGCGGTGAACGCCCTGCCCGGCCTGCGCCTGCGCGGCCTGATGGCGATTCCGGAGCCGACCGAGGACCGCACCGAGCAGGAGGCCGCCTTTGCCATCCTGCGCCAGCTCCAGGCGCAATTGGGCCTCGGCCTGGACACCCTGTCGATGGGCATGAGCCACGACCTGGAAGCCGCCATCGCCCAAGGTGCGACCTGGGTCCGCATCGGCACCGCCCTGTTCGGCGCCCGCGACTACGGACAGCCCTGAATCCATGCTTAACTCACTCTTTCCCTCAAGGACCTGACATGAGCAAGACTCGTATTGCCTTTATCGGCGCCGGCAACATGGCCGCCAGCCTGATCGGCGGCCTGCGTGCCCAGGGCCTGGACGCCGCGCAGATCCGTGCCAGCGACCCGGGTGCCGAGACCCGCGCGCGGATCCAGGCCGAGCACGGCATCGAAGCCTTCGAAAGCAACGCCCAGGCCATCGAGGGCGTCGACGTGATCGTGCTGGCGGTCAAACCGCAGGTCATGAAGGCCGTCTGCGAAACGCTGAAGCCGAACCTCAAGTCCGGTCAGCTGGTGGTGTCCATCGCCGCCGGCATCACCTGCGCCAGCCTGCAGGCCTGGCTGGGCGCGATCCCGGTGGTGCGCTGCATGCCCAACACCCCGGCGCTGCTGCGCCAGGGCGTCAGCGGCCTGTACGCCACCGCAGAAGTGTCCGCCGAGCAGCGCCAGCAGGCCGAGCAACTGCTGTCGGCTGTCGGCACCGCCTTGTGGCTGGACGAAGAACAACAGCTGGATGCCGTCACCGCCGTCTCCGGCAGCGGCCCGGCCTATTTCTTCCTGCTGATCGAAGCGATGACCGCCGCCGGCGAGAAACTCGGCCTGCCGCGCGAAACCGCCTCGCAACTCACCCTGCAGACCGCCCTGGGCGCCGCCCGCATGGCGGTTGCCAGCGATGTCGACGCCGCCGAGCTGCGCCGCCGTGTGACCTCGCCGGCCGGCACCACGGAGGCGGCGATCAAGTCGTTCCAGGCCAGCGGTTTCGAGGCGATCGTCGAGCAGGCACTTCAGGCCGCGGCGAAACGTTCCGCCGAACTGGCCGAACAACTGGGTAAATAAGGAGCCATTGATGAATGCATTGTCCGGCGCCGCGATCTTCGTGGTGCAAACACTGGTCAGCCTGTACCTGGTGATCGTCCTGCTGCGCTTCGTGCTGCAACTGGTCAAGGCCGACTTCTACAACCCGCTGAGCCAGTTCGCCGTACGCGCCACCCAGCCGCTGCTCAAGCCGCTGCGCCGGGTGATCCCCAGCATCGCCGGCCTGGACACCTCCTCGCTGCTGCTGTCGATCCTTATCCAGGCGCTGCTGATGGCCTTTGTGCTGATGGTCACCTACGGCACCTTCGGCGATATCCTGCACCTGCTGATGTGGTCGATCCTGGGCATCACCTCGCTGTTCCTGAAAATCTTCTGGGTGGCGATGATCGTCATGGTCATCGTCTCGTGGGTCGCGCCGAACAGCCACAACCCGGCCGCCGAGCTGGCCTACCAGATCAGCGAGCCGGTACTGGCGCCGTTCCGTCGCCTGGTGCCGAACCTCGGTGGCATGGACATTTCGCCGATCTTCGCCTTCATCGCCATCCAGGTGATCCAGTCGTTCCTGATGCCCCAGCTGGCGGCCTACGCTGGCATGCCGCAAGAACTGTGGCGGATGATCTGACCCACACTGCATCCAGCGGCAAGCCTTTGCTTGCCGCTGGGGGTAGCGCTCTTTAGACTTACGCCTCCGTCAAGCGTGAGCAGGGTCGATGTCCACTGTCCTTCCCGAAGATTCCGTCGGTCTGGTAACACCACAGATTGCCCGGTTCGATGAACCGCTGGCCCTGGCTTGTGGCCGCTCCCTGGCCTCGTACGAACTCATCTACGAAACCTATGGCACCCTCAACGCCGCCGCCAGCAATGCCGTGCTGATCTGCCATGCGTTGTCAGGCCATCACCATGCCGCCGGCTACCATGCCGCCACCGACCGCAAGCCAGGCTGGTGGGACAGCTGCATCGGCCCCGGCAAGCCGATCGACACCAACCGCTTCTTCGTGGTCAGCCTGAACAACCTGGGTGGCTGCAATGGCAGCACCGGCCCCAGCAGCCTCAATCCGGCCACCGGCAAGCCCTATGGCGCCGACTTCCCGGTGCTGACCGTGGAGGACTGGGTGCACAGCCAGGCGCGCCTGGCCGACCGACTGGGGATCCAGACCTGGGCCGCCATCGTTGGCGGCAGCCTCGGCGGCATGCAGGCCCTGCAGTGGACCATCACCTACCCGGACCGCGTGCGTCACTGCGTGGACATCGCCTCGGCGCCCAAGCTGTCGGCGCAGAACATCGCCTTCAACGAGGTCGCGCGCCAGGCCATTCTCACCGACCCCGAGTTCCACGGCGGCTCGTTCCAGGACCAGGGCGTGATTCCCAAGCGCGGCCTGATGCTGGCGCGCATGGTCGGCCACATCACCTACCTGTCCGACGACTCGATGGGCGAGAAATTCGGCCGCGAACTCAAGAGCGACAAGCTCAACTACGACTTCCACAGCGTCGAGTTTCAGGTCGAGAGCTACCTGCGCTACCAGGGCGAGGAGTTCTCCGGCCGCTTCGACGCCAACACCTACCTGCTGATGACCAAGGCGCTGGACTACTTCGACCCGGCCGCGGCCCATGGCGGCGACCTGGCCGCGACCCTGGCCCACGTCACGGCGGACTACTGCATCATGTCGTTCACCACCGACTGGCGCTTCTCGCCAGCACGCTCGCGGGAGATCGTCGACGCCCTGATGGCCGCGCGCAAGAACGTCTGCTACCTGGACATCGACTCGCCCTACGGCCACGACGCCTTCCTCATCCCGACGCCCCGCTACATGCAGGGCTTCGCGAACTACATGAACCGCATCGCCCTCTGAGGACCGCATGAGAGCCGACCTGGAAATCATCCAAGACTGGATCCCCGCCGGCAGCCGGGTCCTCGACCTGGGCTGCGGCAACGGCGAACTGCTGGCCTCCTTGCGCGAGCGCAAGAACGTCACCGGCTATGGCCTGGAGATCGACGCCGACAACATCGCCGCCTGCGTGGCCAAAGGCGTCAACGTCATCGAGCAGGACCTGGACAAGGGCCTGGGCAACTTCGCCAGCAACAGTTTCGACGTGGTGGTCATGACCCAGGCCCTGCAGGCCGTGGAGTACCCCGACCGGATCCTCGACGAGATGCTGCGGGTGGGTCGCCAGTGCATCATCACCTTCCCCAACTTCGGCCACTGGCGCTGCCGCTGGTACCTGGCGACCAAGGGTCGCATGCCGGTTTCGGACTTCATGCCGTATACCTGGTACAACACGCCGAACATCCACTTCTGCACCTTCGAGGACTTCGAGAACCTGTGCCACGAGCGTCATGCCAAGGTCCTCGACCGCCTGGCCGTCGACCGTCTACACCGTAACGGGTTGGGCGGGCGGCTTTGGCCTAATCTTCTAGGAGAGATCGGTATCTATCGGGTCAGCAGCCCGGGCCTGCAGGAGCATCAGCTCGCGGTCTGACCCTCGCGAACGGAGGAATGGGATCATGCGTCGACTAGCACTGTTTCTGATCAGCCTATGCCTGGCCTTGCCGGTACTGGCTGCCGATGCCGCCAAGCCGGAGCGCAAGGAAGTGTTCGGCGACGTGACGGTCCACTACAGCGCCTTCACCTCGAGCATGCTGCAACCGGACATCGCCGCCGCCACGGGCCTGACCCGCAGCAAGAACCAGGGCGTGCTCAACATCGCCGTGCTCAAGGCCGAAAAGCCTTCGACAGCGGTCGTCAGCGGCACGGTGAAGGACCTGACCGGGCGCAGCAACCCGCTGTCGTTCAAGCAGATCACCGACCAGGGCGCGGTCTACTACATTGCCCAGTTCAAGATCGACCAGGCCGAGACTGTCACCTTCGACATCAACGTCGAAACGGGTGGCGTCAGCCATAAACTCAGCTTCAACCAGGAAGTATTCCCAGGCGAATGATGAATCTTACGCAACTCGTATTGGCCAGCCACAACGCCGGCAAGCTCAAGGAACTGCAGGCCATGCTCGGCGAGTCCGTGCACCTGCGTTCGATCGGCGAATTCAGCCAGGTGGAGCCGGAAGAGACCGGCCTGTCGTTCGTCGAAAACGCCATCCTCAAGGCGCGCAACGCCGCACGCATCTCCGGCCTGCCGGCCCTGGCCGACGACTCGGGCCTGGCGGTGGACTTCCTCGGCGGCGCGCCGGGCATCTACTCGGCGCGCTACGCCGACGGCAAGGGCGACGCGGCAAACAACGCCAAGCTGCTCGAAGCGCTCAAGGACGTGCCTGAAGAACAGCGCGGCGCGCAGTTCGTCTGCGTCCTGGCCCTGGTGCGCCATGCCGACGATCCGCTGCCAATCCTCTGCGAAGGCCTGTGGCACGGTAGCATCCTGTTCGAGGCCAGCGGCGAGCATGGCTTCGGCTATGACCCGCTGTTCTGGGTCCCGGAGCGCAACTGCTCCAGCGCCGACCTCGCTCCGGTCGACAAGAACCAGCTCAGCCACCGCGCCCGCGCCATGGCCCTGCTGCGTCAACGTCTGGGCCTGGCATGACCGAAAAGCTGTTCGTGCAACCGGCGGGCCTGATCCTTCCCGAGCTACCGCCGCTGTCGCTGTACATCCATATACCCTGGTGCGTGCGCAAATGCCCGTACTGCGACTTCAACTCGCACCAGGCAGGCCCCACGCTACCAGAAGCCGAATACATCGACGCCCTGCTGGCCGATCTCGACCAGGAACTGCCTGCCGTCCAGGGTCGTTCCATCAGCACGATCTTCTTCGGCGGCGGCACCCCCAGCCTGTTCAGCGCTGATGCGCTGGGTCGCCTGCTGCGCGGAGTCGAGCAACGCATCCCGTTCGCCCCGGACATCGAGATCACCCTCGAGGCCAACCCAGGCACCTTCGAGCAGGAGAAGTTCAAGGCCTACCGGCAGACCGGCATCAACCGCCTGTCCATCGGCGTGCAGAGTTTCCAGCCTGCCAAGCTCGAGAAGCTCGGGCGCATCCACAATGGTGCCGAAGCGGTACGCGCCGCCGACATGGCCCGTGCGGCAGGCTTCGACAACTTCAACCTGGACCTGATGCACGGCTTGCCGGACCAGTCGCTCGACGACGCCCTGGGCGACCTGCGTCAGGCCATCGAACTGGCGCCGACGCACCTGTCCTGGTACCAGTTGACGGTAGAGCCGAACACGGTGTTCTGGAACCAGCCGCCCGAGCTGCCCGAGGACGACATCCTCTGGGATATCCAGGAAGCCGGCCAGGCGCTGATGGCCGAGCACGGTTACCGCCAGTACGAAGTCTCGGCCTACGCCCAGGCCGACCGTGCCGCGCGGCACAACCTGAACTACTGGCGCTTCGGCGACTTCATCGGCATCGGTGCCGGCGCCCATGGCAAACTGTCGTTCCCCGACGGACGCATCCTGCGCACCTGGAAGACCCGCCTGCCCAAGGACTACCTGAACCCGGCCAAGCCGTTCAAGGCCGGCGAGAAGCTGTTGCCGGCCGATGAGCTACCCTTCGAGTTCCTGATGAACGCCCTGCGCCTCACCGACGGGGTGGAAGCCGAACTGTTCAGCCTGCGCACCGGCCTGCCCCTGGCGCAGCTGGCCGAAGCCCGCCGTGAAGCCGAACAAAAAGGCCTTTTGCGGGTCGAACCGGATCGGCTGGCAGCCACGCCGCGCGGCCAGCTGTTCCTCAACGACCTGCTGCAGTACTTCTTGAATTAAGGATGACCCATGGACCTGGTACTTGACCTGCTCTCGACCGTTTCCCGCTGGAGCCGCAGCAACCTGTCGGAAATCTCGCTGGCCCTGGTGGGCTGCCTGCTGGTGCTGTTCGGCACCGATATCAAGGGTTGGGTGGAAGGCCGCCTGGGTGGTCTGGCCGGCGCCCTGCGGGTGCCGTTCATGGCGCTGCTGGTGATGATCGGCAGCGGCGCGGCACTGATCTATGCGACGCCGTGGATCGTGAAGGGGCTGGGGCAGTTCAACAACTATGCGCTGGCACCGGTGCTGCTGGTGGTGCTGGTATTGATTGGGGTCGTCGCTGATCGGCGGGGCTGACTGCTTGCTAAAAGCCGCCCTGGCGAGCCAGGACGGCTTCTCACCCGACTAACCCTTAGCGGGCATCGTCAAAGTGATCGCGCAGGAAGTCCCTGGCGGTCCTGAAAACGATCAGGATCCGAACCAGCGTCCAGACGCGGCTCAGCGTATTCAGCAAACGCGTCCTGTATTCGAGGCCATCCTAAGATCCAGTTGTGACTGTCTCCAGTGGTGTTCGTGGGATAGGCTTCGTAACCCGAGGCCCGCATAAAAAAACCGCCCTTCTCAAGGCGGTTTTTTTGTACCTGCAATCTCGCAGGCTTGAAGGACAGCGCCGAACGAATCCGGCTCAGCTCACCTTCTCGAACTTCAAGTCCCACACCCCATGCCCAAGGCGCTCCCCACGGCGCTCGAACTTGGTGATCGGCCGTTCTTCCGGGCGCGGTACATAGGCGCCATCAGCCGCCTGGTTGCGATAGCCTGGCGCTGCGCTCATCACTTCCAGCATGTATTCGGCATAGGGCTCCCAGTCGGTCGCCATGTGGAATACGCCACCGGGCTTGAGCTTGCGGCGCACCAGCTCGGCGAACTCCAGTTGAACGATCCGGCGCTTGTGGTGACGGGCCTTATGCCACGGATCCGGGAAGAACAGCATCAGGCGGTCGAGGCTGTTGTCGGCCACGCAGCGGTTAAGCACTTCGATGGCATCGCAATCGTAAACCCGCAGGTTCTTCAAGCCCTGGGTCAGCACGCCATTTAGCAACGCACCGACACCCGGACGGTGCACTTCGACGCCGATAAAGTCCAGCTCCGGCGAGGCGGCTGCCATCTCCAGCAGCGAGTGCCCCATACCGAAGCCGATCTCCAGGGTGCGCGGCGCCGAACGGCCGAACACCTGGTCGTAGTCCACCGGGCTGTCGGTCAGCGGCAGGATGAACAGCGGACCACCCTGCTCCAGGCCGCGTTGCTGGCCTTCGGTCATGCGCCCGGCGCGCATCACGAAGCTCTTGATGCGGCGGTGCGGGCGGGCTTCGCCGTCTTCGGTGATCGGCGTTTCTTGCGATTCAGTCATCTGGGGCTCTTACTTGATCAGACCTTCCAGCGGCGAGGACGCGCTGGCATAGAGTTTCTTCGGCATGCGCCCGGCGAGATACGCCATGCGGCCGGCAAGGATGGCGTGCTTCATGGCCTCGGCCATCAGCACTGGCTGCTGGGCGTGGGCAATGGCCGAGTTCATCAGCACTGCCTCGCACCCCATCTCCATGGCGATGGTGGCGTCGGAAGCAGTACCCACGCCAGCATCGACCAGCACCGGCACCTTGGATTCCTCGAGGATGATCTGCAGGTTGTAGGGGTTGCAGATACCCAGGCCGGTGCCGATCAGGCCGGCCAGCGGCATGACGGCAATGCAGCCGGCTTCGGCCAGCTGGCGGGCGATGATCGGGTCATCGCTGGTGTAGACCATCACGTCGAAGCCGTCCTTGACCAGCACTTCGGCGGCCTTGAGGGTTTCGATCACATTGGGGAACAGGGTCTTCTGGTCGGCCAGCACTTCCAGCTTCACCAGTGTCCGCTCCTCGTGGGACTTGTGCCCGTCGAGCAGCTCACGGGCCAGGCGGCAGGTACGCACCGCCTCGACCGCATCGAAGCAACCCGCGGTGTTCGGCAGGATGGTGTACTTGTCGGGCGACAGCACATCGAGCAGGTTCGGTTCGCCCGCGTTCTGGCCGAGGTTGGTGCGACGCACGGCCACGGTGACGATCTCGGCACCCGAGGCCTCGGTGGCCAGGCGGGTTTCTTCCATGTCACGGTACTTGCCGGTGCCGACCAGCAGGCGCGACTGGAAAGTGCGCCCGGCCAGGACGAAAGGCTTGTCGCTGCGAACGTTGCTCATCGATGTTCCTCTGGAAAGGTTACGGGGCTTCTGGATGAATCGGCGAGACGTGCTCAACCACCGCCAATGGCATGAACCACTTCGACCTGGTCGCCTTCGCTCAATCGCGTGCTCTCGTGCTGGCTGCGCGGCACGATGTCCAGGTTCAGTTCAACCGCCACCCGGCGACCAGCCAGCTCCAGCCGGCCCAGCAGCGCCGCGACGCTCTCGCCGTCGGGCAGTTCGTAAGGCTCACCGTTCAATTGAATGCGCATGCGCACGGCCACCATTGTTCTTTGGGGCCCGCATTCTAGCCCCGATCCACCTCGCAACCCAAGGGCGATGCGCGCCATTAGTCGCGATTGTGGACCGTTCGGTCAGCCCAGGCGCCAGGCGGCCAGGCCCAGGCACAGCCAGCCGGCGAGCAAGCACAGGCCGCCCAGCGGAGTGATCATGCCGAGCTTGCTCAGACCGCTCAGGGTCAGTACGTAGAGGCTACCGGAGAACAGCAGGATACCCACCGCGAACAGACCGCCGGCCCAGCCGACCAGGCGCCCCGGCAGGTGCGCCGACAGCACCGCCACCGCGAGGATCGCCAGTGCGTGCACCAGTTGGTAGCTCACGCCGGTATGGAAGATCGCCAGGTAGTCGGCGCTGAGACGGCTCTTCAGGCCATGGGCGGCGAAGGCGCCGAGGGCCACGCCGGTAAAACCGAAGAACGCGGCGAGCATCAGGAAGCTGCGAAGCATGGGACGACTCCTCGGGAGGGGTCTGTATAATGGCCCGTTCCAACGGTCCGGCCAAGCCATCACCATGCTCTCATCTCTCCTGCGCCGCCTCTCCCGCGCCCTGCTCTGGTTCGCCGCCGGCAGCGCCGCCGTGGTCCTGGTGCTGCGCTGGGTTCCACCGCCCGGCACCGCGCTGATGGTCGAGCGCAAGGTGGAGTCATGGTTCAGCGGCGAGCCCATCGACCTGCAACGCGACTGGACGCCCTGGGAGGACATCTCCGACGAACTCAAGGTCGCGGTCATCGCCGGCGAGGACCAGAAGTTCGCCAGCCACTGGGGCTTCGACATCCCGGCGATCCAGGCGGCGCTGGCCTACAACGAGCGTGGCGGCAAGGTGCGTGGCGCCAGCACGCTGACCCAGCAGGTGGCCAAGAACCTGTTCCTGTGGTCCGGACGCAGTTGGCTGCGCAAGGGGCTGGAGGCCTGGTTCACCGCGCTGATCGAGCTGTTCTGGTCGAAGGAACGGATTCTCGAGGTCTACCTGAACAGCGCCGAATGGGGCAAGGGCGTGTTCGGTGCCCAGGCCGCGGCACGCTACCACTTCGGCGTGGACGCCAGCCGCCTGACGCGACAACAGGCCGCACAACTCGCCGCGGTGCTGCCTAGCCCGATCAAATGGAGTGCCAGCCGGCCAAGCGCCTATGTGGCGAGCCGCGCGGGGTGGATTCGCCGGCAGATGAGCCAGCTGGGTGGGCCGAGCTACCTGATGCAACTGGATACTTCGCGCAGGCTTTGAGGCACGCTCCCACGCGCCACAACACACGAAAAAGCCGCTGTCTCTTGCGAGAACAGCGGCTTTTTCACTCCAGCCAGGCGCCGATCAGATCGTGATCAATGCCTTGACCTTGTTCATCGCGTTCTTCTCCAGCTGGCGAATACGCTCGGCCGAAACGCTGTATTTCTCCGCCAGCTCATGCAGCGTGGCCTTTTCCTCGGCCAGCCAGCGCTGATAAAGGATATCGCGACTGCGATCGTCCAGGCCTTGCAGCGCTTCATGCAGGTTGCTGGTGGAGTTATCGCTCCAATCGGCGTCCTCCAGCTGCACGGCCGGGTCGTAGCGGTGATCTTCCAGGTAATGCGCGGGCGACTGGAAGGCACTGTCGTCGTCGGCTTCGGCCGCCGGGTCAAAGGCCATGTCCTGGCCGCTCAGGCGGCTTTCCATCTCGCGTACTTCACGGGGCTCGACACCAAGGCTTTCGGCCACGCGATGCACTTCGTCGTTGTTCAACCAGGCCAGACGTTTCTTCTGGCTGCGCAGGTTGAAGAACAGCTTGCGCTGGGCCTTGGTGGTGGCCACCTTGACGATGCGCCAGTTGCGCAGGATGAACTCGTGGATCTCGGCTTTGATCCAGTGCACCGCGAAGGACACCAGACGCACGCCCATTTCCGGGTTGAAACGCTTTACCGCCTTCATCAGGCCGACGTTGCCTTCCTGGATCAGGTCGGCCTGGGCCAGCCCGTAGCCTGCATAGCTACGGGCGATGTGTACGACGAAACGCAGGTGGGCCATCACCATTTGCCGAGCGGCCTCGAGATCCTGCTCGTAATAGAGACGCTCGGCCAGATCACGCTCCTGCTCCGGCGACAGCAATGGGATGCTGTTGACCGTGTGCACATAGGCTTCCAGGTTTGCACCGGGAACCAGGGCATAGGCAGGTTGCAACGATGTGGTCATTCAAGTACCTCCAGCTTACAGACTCGTGCCTTGTGGGCACTGCCAGCATAGACAAGGAACCGTTGTACAAGTTCCAGGATGAAAAATTTGTCAATACTGGCCATGAAACATTTATCGCGGTGCCAGCTCGTTCAAGTGACGAGCGACGGCGATCCATGCACCGATATACCCCAACAACACCGCCCCGATCAAGAGTGAAAGGCCATCCGAGGCCGGTACGCCACCCAGGGCGAAATCACTGCCATACAGCCCAGACAGCCCGACCACCGCGTCGTTCAGCCAGTTCAGGCCGAACGCCAGGATGCCCCAGGCCAGCACGCCCGCACCCAGGCCGTACAGGGCGCCCATGTACAGGAAAGGCCGGCGTACGTAGCTGTCGGTGCCGCCGACGAGCTTGATCACTTCGATCTCGACCCGGCGGTTTTCGATATGTAGACGAATTGTGTTACCGATTACTAACAGCAGAGCGGAAATCAGCATTACCGCCAGGCCGAAGACGAACCGGTCTCCCAGCTTGAGAATCGCCGCCAGGCGCTCGACCCACACCAGGTCCAGCTGCGCCGCTTCCACCCGCGGCAGCTCGGACAGACGCTGACGCAAGGCTTCCAGGGCCGGCTTGTCGACCTCGGTCGGGGTCACCACCACCACGCCGGGCAATGGATTGTCCGGCAACTCGCGCAGCGCCTCGCCCAGGCCTGACTGCTGCTGGAACTCTTCCAGCGCCTGCTCGCGACTGACGTACTGGGCCTCGGCGACGCCCGGCATGCCCTTGATCTCGTCACGCAAGGCCTCGCCATCACGGCTGCTGGCATCGAGCTTGAGATACAACGAAATCTGCGCCGCGCGCTGCCAGGAACCGCCGAGTTTCTCGACGTTCTTCAGCAGCAGCGACAGGCCCATGGGCATGCTCAGCGCCACAGCCATCACCAGGCAGGTGAAGAAACTGCCGATCGGCTGCTTGCCCAGCCGGCGCAGGCTGTCGGCCAGGCTGGCGCGGTGGCTTTCCAGCCAGGCGTGCAGCAGGGTGCTGAAGTCCGGGCCGTCATCGTCGTGGTCGCCACGCTTCTTCTTCGCCGGTTGCGGGTCGGCGGCTTTCGGCGCCACGCGCTCGGAAACCTTTGGTGTACGTGTGGTGCTCATTGCCCGGCCTCCCCATCGCCGATCAAGCGGCCGCGTTGCAGCGTCAGCATGCGGTGGCGCATGCGCGCGATCAGCGCCAGGTCGTGACTGGCGATCAATACCGTGGTGCCCAGGCGGTTGATGTCCTCGAACACGCCCATGATCTCGGCGGCCAGGCGCGGGTCGAGGTTACCGGTAGGTTCGTCCGCCAGCAGCAGGGCCGGCTGGTGGACGATGGCGCGGGCAATGCCCACGCGCTGCTGTTGGCCGGTGGACAGATCGGCCGGGAACAGCTCGCCTTTGTCGCTCAGCGACACGCGCTCCAGCGCCGAATCCACGCGCTTGGCGATCTCGGCCTTGGACAGCCCGAGGATCTGCAGCGGCAGGGCGATGTTGTTGAACACCGTGCGGTCGAACAGCAGTTGGTGGTTCTGGAACACCACGCCGATCTGCCGGCGCAGGAACGGAATCTGCGCGTTGCTGATCTGGCCCAGGTCCTGCCCGGCCAGCAGCAGCTTGCCGCTGGTCGGACGCTCCATGGCCAGCAGCAGGCGCAGCAGGGTGCTCTTGCCGGCGCCGGAGTGGCCGGTGACGAACAGGAACTCGCCACGACGCGCCCGGAAGCTCAGTTCGTGCAGGCCGACATGGCCGTTGGGATAGCGCTTGGCTACCTGTTCGAATCGGATCATGAAGGTTCCCGCTCGGCGAACAGCGCCTTGACGAAGGGTTCGGCCTCGAAGGTGCGCAGGTCATCGATACCCTCGCCCACACCGATGAAGCGGATCGGGATGTTGAACTGCTTGGCCAGGGCGAAGATGACGCCGCCCTTGGCGGTGCCGTCCAGCTTGGTCAGGGCCAGGCCGGTCAGCTCGACGCTCTGGTTGAAGTACTTGGCCTGGCTGATGGCGTTCTGCCCGGTACCGGCGTCGAGCACCAGCAGCACCTCGTGGGGCGCCTCGGCGTCGAGCTTGCCGATTACCCGACGGACCTTCTTCAGCTCTTCCATCAGGTTGTCCTTGGTGTGCAGGCGACCGGCGGTGTCGGCGATCAGCACATCGACGCCACGGGCCTTGGCGGCCTGCACCGCGTCGAAGATTACCGAGGCCGAGTCGGCGCCGGTGTGCTGGGCGATGACCGGGATCTGGTTGCGCTCGCCCCAGACCTGCAACTGCTCCACCGCCGCGGCGCGGAAGGTGTCGCCGGCAGCCAGCATGACCTTCTTGCCTTCCAACTGCAGCTTCTTGGCCAGCTTGCCGATGGTGGTGGTCTTGCCGGCGCCGTTCACGCCGACCACCAGGATCACGTAGGGCTTGCTCTGCGCCTCGATCTTAAGCGGCTGCTCGACCGGGCGCAGCAGGGCGGCCAGTTCGTCCTGCAGCGACTTGTACAGGGCGTCGGCGTCGGCCAGTTGCTTGCGGGCGACCTTCTGCGTCAGGTTCTGGACGATGGTCGAGGTGGCCTCGACACCGACGTCGGCGGTCAGCAGACGGGTCTCGATCTCGTCGAGCAGGTCGTCGTCGATGACCTTCTTGCCCAGGAACAGGCTGGCCATGCCCTCGCCGATGCTGGCGCTGGTCTTCGACAGGCCCTGCTTGAGGCGGGCGAAAAAGCCCTGCTTGGCAGGCTCGGCGGCGACTGGCGCAGGTTCGACGGCAGCCGGAGCGACAGGCACTTCGGGTTCAGGCTCAACCACAGGGGCAACCACCACCGGGGCGGGCTCGGGCACCACCACCTCAGGGGCCGGGCGCTCGGGAATGACCGGCGGCGCCTTGGGTTCGAGGTCCGGTACCAATGCAACCGGCTCTTCCGCGACCGGCAGCACCAGGTTGCTCACGGGTGCAGGTGGCGCTGGCTCAACCATGGCCGTCGGCAGGTCCGCCGCATTCGCGGGCAAGCCCTCAGTCACAGGAGCCTGCGGCGCGTGTACCTGAACAACAGGCTCAGCCTCGACCACCAGGGCAGGCTCGACCGGGACGTCCACCGGCACGGGCTGGGCGGGTTCAACCACCTGGGTGGGTTGCACCACCTGCGGAGCAACCGGTTCAGGCTCGGCCGGCACGCTGACTGGCGCAGGCTGGGGTGCCTCGGCCAGCGGAGCAGGCTGCTCGGCGGGAGGTTGCTGTACCACCGGCGCCTCGACGGGCGGTTGGGGGGCTTGCGGCTGTTCGGCGACAGGTTGCTCCGGCTTCTTGCGGAACCAGCTGAACAGGCCTTTCTTCTCGCCAGCCGCGGCCGGCGCTTTTTTGTCGTCGTTGGAACCAAACATGGAAGACGGCTATCTCAGGGTAGCGATGCGCCAGCAGTGGCGCACCGGGAATTCTTAACTCACGCAGAACAGACTACTGTGAAGCCAGCGGGTTCATGCGCAACGTTTTGTCGTAAGGGCCTGTGGGCCAGAACGGCGACAGGCATGGTCGCCAGGCAACCGGATCAGTATCCTAGCACCTCCTGGCCCGCCGACGCTAAACCCAAGCGGGCCGCCGAACAGGTTGAACACCGTATGAATGCTCTAGCCCGCCGCGCCGCTGGCCTGTTGCTCGGCACGCTGTGCCTGCCGCTGGCGGCCTTCGCCGCCGATGTGCAACCCACCCACGAATTCATTCTCGACAACGGCCTGAAAGTGGTCGTGCGCGAGGACCACCGTGCGCCGGTAGTGGTTTCGCAGATCTGGTACAAGGTCGGCTCCAGCTACGAGACGCCGGGTCAGACCGGCCTGTCCCATGCCCTTGAGCACATGATGTTCAAAGGCAGCGCCAAGCTCGCCCCCGGCGAAGCCTCGCGCATCCTGCGCGATCTCGGCGCCGAGGAGAACGCCTTCACCAGCGACGACTACACCGCCTACTACCAGGTGCTGGCCCGTGACCGCCTGCCGGTGGCCTTCGAGCTGGAAGCCGACCGCCTGGCCAGCCTGCGCCTGCCAGCCGACGAGTTCAGCCGCGAGATCGAGGTGATCAAGGAAGAGCGCCGCCTGCGCACCGACGACCAGCCCAACGCCAAGGCCTTCGAGCTGTTCCGCGCCATGGCGTACCCGGCCAGCGGCTACCACACCCCGACCATCGGCTGGATGGCCGACCTCGAGCGCATGAAGGTCGAGGAACTGCGCCACTGGTACGAGTCCTGGTACGCGCCGAACAACGCCACCCTGGTGGTGGTCGGCGACGTCAAGCCCGACGAGGTGAAAGCCCTCGCGCAGAAATACTTCGGCCCGATCCCCAAGCGCGCCGTGCCACCCAGCAAGCTGCCGCTGGAACTGGCCGAGCCAGGCCTGCGCCAGCTCACTCTGCACCTGCGCACGCAACTGCCCAGCCTGGTCTACGGCTTTAATGTGCCCGCCCTGGCCACGGCCAAGGACCCGCGCAGCGTCAACGCCCTGCGCCTGATCTCGGCCCTGCTCGACGGCGGCTACAGTGCCCGCATGCCGGCGCGCCTGGAGCGCGGCCAGGAACTGGTGGCCGGTGCCTCGTCCAGCTACAACGCCTTCACCCGCGGTGACAGCCTGTTCATGATCTCGGCCACGCCCAACGTGCAGAAGCACAAGACCCTGGCCGAGGTGGAAAAAGGCATCTGGCAGCTGCTCGACGAGCTTAAGACCACGCCGCCGACCGCCGAGGAACTCGAGCGCGTGCGCGCCCAGGTAATCGCCGGCCTGGTCTACGACCGCGATTCCATCAGCAGCCAGGCCACCACCATCGGCCAGCTGGAGACCGTCGGCCTCTCCTGGAAGCTGATCGACAGCGAGCTCGACGACCTCAAGCGCGTGACCCCGGAAGACATCCAGACCGCCGCCCGCACCTATTTCACCCGCGAACGCCTGAGCGTTGCCCATGTACTGCCCGAGGAGTCCGCCCATGAGTGATCGCAGCGCACCGCGCTACACCCTGTTCGGCTTGGCGATCATCGTGCTGGTGGTGGCTGTCGCCGCGCTGCTGGCGCGCCCGGCCCAGTCCGACAGCCAAGGCAAGGCAGACACCGCGGCCCGCCCGGCCAACACCCTGCAATCGCTGGCCGAACTGGACAGCAAGGCCCCCAGCCGGCGCCAGCTGAACATCCAGCACTGGTCCACTGCCGAAGGCGCCCGCGTGCTGTTCGTCGAGGCCCGCGAGCTGCCGATGTTCGACCTGCGCGTGACCTTCGCCGCCGGCAGCAGTCAAGACGGCGGCACCCCGGGCCTGGCCACCCTGACCAACGCCATGCTCAACGAGGGCGTGGCCGGCAAGGACGTCACCGCCATCGCCGAAGGCTTCGAAGGCCTGGGCGCCGACTTCGGCAATGGTTCGTACCGCGACATGGCCGTGGCGTCGCTGCGCAGTCTCAGCGCCAGCGACAAGCGCGAGCCGGCGCTGAAGCTGTTCACCGAGGTGGTGGGCCAGCCGACCTTCCCCGAGGACGCCCTCAAGCGCATCAAGAACCAGCTGCTGGCCGGTTTCGAATACGAAAAGCAGAACCCGGGCAAGATCGCCGGCAAGACCCTGTTCGCCAACCTCTACGGTAAACACCCCTACGCCAGCCCCAGCGACGGCACCGCCGAAACCATCCCCGGCATTAACCTGGAACAGCTGCGCGGCTTCCACGCCAAGGCCTACGCGGCCGGCAACGCGGTGATCGCCCTGGTCGGCGACCTCAGCCGCGGCGAAGCCGAAGCCATTGCCGCCCAGGTCTCCGCCGGCCTGCCCAAGGGCCCGGCCCTGGCCAAGCCCGAGCAACCGGTCGAGCCCAAGCCGGGCGCGACCCATATCGATTTCCCGTCCAAACAGACCCACCTGATGCTGGCCGAGCTGGGCATCGACCGTAACGATCCGGACTGGCCGGCCCTGTCGCTGGGCAACCAGATCCTCGGTGGCGGCGCCTTCGGTACCCGCCTGATGAGCGAAGTGCGTGAAAAACGCGGCCTGACCTACGGCGTGTACTCGGTGTTCAGCCCGATGCAGGTGCGCGGCCCGTTCATGATCAACCTGCAGACCCGTGCCGAGCTCAGCGAGGGCACGCTCAAGCTGGTCCGGGATATCCTTGCCGACTACCTCAAGAGCGGCCCGACCCAGCAGGAGCTGGACGACGCCAAGCGCGAACTGGCCGGCAGCTTCCCGCTGTCCAACGCCAGCAATGCCAGCATCGTCGGCCAACTGGGCGCGATCGGCTTCTACAACTTGCCGCTGAGCTGGCTGGAAGATTTCATGCAGCAATCCCAGGCGCTGACCGTCGAACAGGTCAAGGCCGCCATGAACAAGCATCTGGCGGCGGACAAGCTGGTGATCGTCACCGTCGGCCCGAAGGTGGCCCAGCAGCCCCTGCCGGCCCCCACTGACAAACCCGCCGAGCAGCCGCTCGGCGTACCGGAGCACTAATGGCAAGACCCAACACCCCAGCGCGCCCGGCACCGGGCGCCAGCAAGGGCCCCGGCCAGCTGCGCATCATCGCCGGCGAGTGGCGCAGCCGCCGTCTGGCCGTGCCGGAAGGCGAAGGCCTGCGGCCGACGCCTGACCGCGTGCGCGAGACCCTGTTCAACTGGCTGGCGCCGCATATCGAAGGCGCCCTGGTGCTCGACGCCTTCACCGGCAGCGGCGCGCTGGTGCTGGAGGCCTTGTCTCGCGGCGCCGAAAACGCCGTGGCGCTGGACAGCAACCCGGCGGCCATCGTCAATCTCAAGAACAACCTCGAGCTGCTGCGCTGCCCGCGCGGGCAGATCCTGCAGACCGACGCCCTGCGCTACCTGCAAGGCCCGGCCAAACAGCAGTTCGATGTGGTGTTCCTCGACCCGCCGTTCCACCAGGACCTGCTGGCCAACACCTGCAACCTGCTGGAGCAGGGCCAGTGGCTGCGCGAGCAGGCGTGGATCTACACCGAAAGCGAAGCCATGCCCTCCTCGCTGCCGATGCCGGGCAACTGGCGCCTGCACCGCGAGAAGAAGACCGGCCAGGTGCACTACGCGTTGTGGCAACGAGCGGGCACCGACCAATAGCGCAGGTACAGTGGCGGTGTTTCATGGCACTCTAGGCAGGCACACCACGAGTCGCCCAGCATGCCCAGCCTCACCGCCACCTTCCGTCCGGCCACCGGCCTGTCAAACCCTCACCTGCAGACACTGTGGGGGCCTCTCTGGCGCAAGCTCCCGGACCTGCCGCGCAACCGCGAGCGCCTGTGGCTGGCCGACGGCGACTTCCTCGACCTCGACTGGCACGGACCGCACCAACCCGACGCGCCGTTGGTGCTGGTGCTCCATGGCCTCACCGGCTCGTCCAATTCGCCCTACGTCAAAGGCCTGCAACTGGCCTTGCAGGGGCGTGGCTGGGCCAGCGTCGCGGTGAACTGGCGCGGCTGCTCGGGCGAGCCCAACCTGCTGGCGCGCAGCTACCACTCCGGGGCCAGCGAAGACCTGGCCGAGACCATCCGCCACCTGCGGGCGCAGCGGCCGCTGGCACCGCTGTATGCCGTGGGCTATTCGCTGGGCGGCAATGTGCTGCTCAAGTACCTGGGAGAAAGTGGCTCGTCCAGCCAACTGGAAGCGGCGGTGGCGGTGTCGGTACCGTTTCGCCTGGACCAGTGCGCCGACCGCATCGGCCTGGGATTTTCGAAGATCTACCAGGCGCATTTCATGCGCGCGATGATGGCGTACGTGAAGGACAAGCAGCGGCACTTTCGCAATCAAGGTCACCATGAAGGGTTGGCAACCCTCGAGCGCCTTGGCCCATTGCGCAACCTGCGCACCTTCTGGGACTTCGACGGCAAGGTGACCGCGCCACTCAATGGCTTCAGCGATGCCCATGACTACTACCGCCGGGCGTCCAGCCGCTATTACCTGGGAGAAAACCGCACGCCGACGCTGATCATCCATGCCAGCGATGATCCGTTCGTGTTCGGTCACAGCCTGCCGACTGCCGACGAACTGGCGCCACTGACGCAGTTCGAACTGCACAATCGCGGTGGCCATGTCGGGTTCGTCGAGGGCAGCCTGCGCAATCCGGGGTATTACCTGGAACGGCGGATTCCGCAGTGGCTGATGGAAGAGCGATAGTCTCCATCCAGGAATATGGCTGAGGGAAGGCTTCGTGGGAGCGGGCTTGCCCCGCGATAGCATCACCGGGCCCACTCCCACCTCACGAATTACTCACCAGTGGCCACGCCGCGCTGCGGATCGTTGATCCACTCACTCCACGACCCGGCATACAGCCGCCCCAGCGGATATCCCGCGAGCGCCAGGGCAAACAGGTTGTGGCAGGCGGTCACGCCAGAGCCGCAATAGGCCACCAGGTCCTGCGGCGAACGGCCGGCCAGCTTTTCGGCAAAACGCTGCTTCAGCGTGTCGGCCGGCAGGAAACGCCCGTCGGCGCCAAGGTTGTCGGTGAACGCCGCGCACTGGGCGCCCGGAATGTGCCCGGCCACCGGGTCGATCGGCTCCACCTCGCCACGAAAACGCGGCAACCCGCGGGCATCGATCAGGGTCAGCGTCGGATCGTTCAGGCGCTTGCCCAGGTGTGTGGCGTCGATCAGCAGCTTCATGTCCGGCTCGCCACTGAACGTCCCCTCGCGACGCGCGGGCGGGTCGAGGCTCAACGGCAGGTGGGCGGCGTGCCAGGCCTTGAGGCCGCCGTCGAGAATGAACACCGCATCGCGCTTGCCCAGCCAGGCCAGCAGCCACCACGCACGGGCAGCGAAGGCGCCGGGGCCATCGTCGTAGAGCACCACCTGGCTATCGTTGTCCACGCCCCACTCGCGCAGGCGCTCCACCAGCCGCTGCGGATCGGGCAGCGGGTGACGACCGGTGCGACCCTTGACCACCGGCCCGCTCAGATCACGCTCGAGGTCGGCGAAATGCGCCCCGGCGATATGCCCCTCGGCATAACTACGTTGGCCGTAGTCGACATCTTCCAGGGCAAAGCGGCAATCGAGGATCACCAGGCCGGGCGCTTCCAGGCGTTCGGCCAGCTGTTGCGGGGTGATCAGTTGCGCAAGGGGCATGACAATCTCCTGATGAATGGCTCGAAGACCCCGGGTCACTGCTCCAGGGCCTGGTTGAACGGAACGTGGAACTCATCGCACAACGCCTGCACCGCGGCACGCGAGTCTGGAGTGACATACCCCAGTTCCAGCACCACCACCTGATAGACGCCGCGCATGAACGCTTCTTCACCCAGGTGCGCGCAATGCTCGCGGGTGGTGCTGAGAAAACGCACCCAGGAGGTCAGCACGATCCATGCGTTGATAGTCAGCGACTCGATCTGCGGGCCGTCCATGCTCAGGATGCCGGCCTCGACGAAGCCCCGGTAGATCGCCTGCCCCTGCAGCAGGCAGCGCCGCGAAAAGCGCCGATAACGGGCCGCCAGCTCCGGGTCGCTGTCGAGCAGGTGCTCCAGGTCGCGGTGCAGGAAACGGTAGTTCCACATCGCCGCCAGCAACGCCTTGAGGTAGAAGCGCTTGTCCTCGACGGTGGCAATGCGGCCCTGGGGCGGGCGCAGGAAACTGTCGACCAGCTCTTCGTACTGGTTGAACAGCACGGCGATGATCGCCTGCTTGTTGGGGAAGTGGTAGTACAGGTTGCCGGGCGAGATCTCCATGTGCGCGGCAATGTGGTTGGTGCTGACGCAACGCTCGCCCTGCTGGTTGAACAGCTCCAGGCTGCTCTGCACGATGCGCTCTCGGGTCTTCATGCGCGGGGCCATGCTCAGCTCCAGTCTCCAGCTTGATTGATCGAGCCCATCTTACGGCTTCCCGCAGGTCGGGTGCACCGCCGGCCAGGTGAAAATAGTGCACCATCGTACCAATTAGAGTATATACTCTATTCACTTACCACCCCGGAGCCGCCATGACCTCGCCTGCCGTTCTCCCTCCTGTGCAATCCGACCTCGACCTGCAAGCGACGTTCGACGTCCTGCGTCGGGCCTTCGCCGCTAACCCGATGCCCGCCGCCGCGCAGCGTCGGCAGTGGCTGAAAAGCCTGCGCGAGGCGCTGCTGGCCGAGCAGGAGACGCTGATTGCGACCATCGACGCCGACTTCAGCGGCCGCAGCCGCGACGAGACCCTGATCGCCGAGCTGATGCCGTCGGTGCTCGGCCTGCGCGATGCGGAAAAACAGCTGGGGCGCTGGATGCGCGCCTCGCGGCGCAAGGTCGGCCTGGCCTTCCAGCCCGCCAGCGCGCGGGTGGAGTACCAGCCACTGGGAGTGGTGGGGATCATCGTGCCGTGGAACTACCCGCTGTTCCTCGCCATCGGCCCGTTGACCGGCGCCCTGGCCGCCGGCAACCGGGTGATGCTCAAACTCAGCGAATCCACGCCCGCCAGCGGACAGGCCATCAAGGACCTGCTCGAACGGGTGTTCCCCAATGACCTGGTCAGTGTAGTACTGGGCGAGGTGGAAGTCGGCCAGGCCTTTGCCCGCCTGCCGTTCGACCACCTGCTGTTCACCGGGGCCACCAGCGTCGGCCGTCATGTGATGCTGGCCGCCGCGCAGAACCTCACCCCAGTGACCCTTGAGCTGGGCGGCAAGTCACCGGCCATCGTCTCAACCGATGTGTCGTTGGACACCGCCGCCGAACGCATCGCCTTCGGCAAGACCCTCAATGCCGGCCAGACCTGCGTCGCCCCCGACTACGTGCTGGTGCCCCGCGAGCGCCTGGACGCCTTCGCCGAGGCTTACCGGCGCGCCGTGCACCGCTTCTATCCGCGCCTGACTGATAACCCCGACTACAGTGCGATCATCAACGAGCGCCAGCTCGCTCGCCTCAACCGCCTGCTCGACGATGCCCGCGAGCAAGGCGCCCAAGTGATCGATCTCTACCCCGACGAGCCCCGCCAAGGCCGCCATCTGCCGCCACACCTGTTGTTGCAGGTGAACGACGGCATGCAGGTAATGCAGGACGAGATCTTCGGCCCGTTGCTGCCCCTGGTGCCCTACGACCGTCTGGATGACGCCCTGGCCTACATCAACCAGCGTCCCCGACCCCTGGCGCTCTACTATTTCGGCTACGACAAGGGCGAACAGGCACGGGTACTGCGCGACACCCACTCCGGTGGCGTCTGCCTCAACGACACCCTGCTGCACGTGGCCCAGGACGACCTGCCGTTCGGCGGCGTCGGCCCGTCCGGCATGGGCCACTACCATGGCCACGACGGTTTCCTGACCTTCAGCAAGGCCAAGGCCGTGCTGGCCAAGCAGCGCATCAATGCCGCCAAGACGATCTACCCGCCCTATGGCAAGGCCTTGCAGCGCCTGGTCTACAAGCTGTTCATCCGCTGAGCGCCGGCGCACATGCATCGTCGCGACCTGCTCAGGTTCAGCTTCGGCGCCAGCCTGTTTCTGGGTGCCACCAGCCTGGTCGGCTGTGCGCCACAGGCGGCCTCGCCCGGTTATCAGGTCCTGCGCGATGACGACCTGCCTCTGCTGCAGGCCCTGGTACCCGTCGTGCTGGCGGGTACCCAGGCTTCCACCGAATGGGTGCTGCAAAGCCTCGACCACAAGCTGGCGGCGCTGTCGCCCGCCATGCTCAAGCTGACCCGGCAACTGTTCGACGTGCTCACCCTGCCCCTGACCCGAGGACCGCTGACCGGTATCTGGGGCGGCTGGGCCAGCGCCACGGATAGCGAGCTGGAGCGCTTTCTCGAACGCTGGCGGGACAGTTCGCTGAACCTGCTGCGCCAGGGCCATGCCTCGCTTCTGCAACTGCTGCTCATGGCCTGGTATGAGCGCCCCGAGGCCTGGGCGGCTTGCGGCTACCCAGGGCCGCCGAAGATCTGACCCACCGACAAGAGCATCGCCAAATGCCCGTGCCCGACCCGTTTCGCCAAGGCCTCGCTCGAGGCTGGATCACCCACGATGGCTCGCGCCTTGAGCAGGACCTGAGCCTGGAAGCCGACGTCGCCGTGATCGGCAGTGGCGCGGGCGGCGCCACAACCGCCGAACGGCTGAGCGCGGCCGGCCTGAAGGTACTGCTGATCGAGGAGGGCCCGCTGAAGACCAGCAGCGACTTCCACCTGCTGGAGCACGAAGCCTATGCCGATCTCTACCAGGAGGGCCTGGGCCGCCTGAGCAAGGACGGCGCCATTACCATCCTGCAGGGTCGGGCGGTGGGCGGCACCACCCTGGTCAATTGGACCTCGAGTTTTCGCACGCCGCCGCAGACCCTGGAGCACTGGGCCCGTGAACATGGGGTCAAGGGCCTGGACAGCGACAGCCTGAAACCCTGGTTCGAACGCATGGAGCAGCACCTGGGCATCAGCCCCTGGATGATGCCGCCCAATGCCAACAACGATGTGCTGCGTCGCGGCTGCGAGGCGCTCGGCCTGCGCTGGGCGGTGATACCGCGCAACGTGCGCGGTTGCTGGAACCTGGGTTACTGCGGCATGGGCTGCCCGGTCAACGCCAAGCAGTCGATGCTGGTCACCAGTATTCCGGCCACTCTCGAGCAAGGCGGCGAATTGCTCTACCTGGCCCGCGCCGAGCGCTTCAGCCACGATGGCCAACGCATCGACCACCTGCAATGCCAGGCCCTGGACGCCCAGGGGATCCAGCCCACGGGGCGCCAGGTGCGGGTGCGCGCCCGGCATTACGTACTGGCCGGGGGCGGCATCAACAGCCCAGCGCTGCTGCTGCGCTCCGAAGCGCCCGACCCCCACCAGCGCCTGGGCAAACGCACCTTCCTGCACCTGGTCAACTTCAGCGCCGCGCAGTTCGAGGCGAAGATCGACCCGTACTACGGCGCGCCGCAGTCGATCTACAGCGACCAGTTCCAATGGCAGGACGGCGTCGCCGGCCCGGTCGGCTACAAGCTCGAAGTCCCGCCGCTGCACCCGGCCCTGGCTAGCACCCTGCTCGGTGGCCATGGCCAGGACAATGCCCTGCGCATGGCCGAGCTGCCCCATACCCACGTGATGCTGGCGCTGCTGCGCGATGGTTTCCACCCGGACAGCCCCGGCGGCCAGGTGGAGTTGCGTGGCGATGGCTCGCCGGTGCTCGACTACCCGGTCACCGACTACCTTCACGACGGGCTGCGCCGGGCCTGGCACAGCATGGCACAGATCCAGTTCGCCGCCGGTGCCCGCCGGGTGCTGCCGGTGCATGGCGATGCCCGGTATGTCGATAACCCGGAGCAGGCCAAGGCGTTGATCGACAGCCTGCCCCTGGAACTGTTTCGCATGCGCCTGGGCAGCGCCCACGTCATGGGCGGCTGCGCCCTGGGCGAGGATCCGCGCCAGGCGGTGTGCGACAGCCTGGGCCGGCATCACCAGCTGGAAAACCTGTCGGTCCACGACGGTTCGCTGTTCCCCACCAGCATCGGCGCCAACCCGCAGCTTTCGGTCTACGCCTTGACCGCCCTGCTTAGCGAAGCGCTGGCTGGCCGCCTGGCACCCAGCGCATGACAGCCAATAGCCATGCTGTCTATAGTGCCATCGACCGGCCACGCGACTTGGCCGGGCGCAGTCGCTGCGCTACCATCCGACTCCCCAACGCACTCCAGCCAGGATGACGCGATGAACCGAGTGTTGTACCCGGGTACTTTCGACCCCATTACCAAAGGCCATGGCGACTTGGTCGAGCGCGCCTCGCGCCTGTTCGACCATGTGATCATCGCCGTGGCGGCCAGCCCCAAGAAAAACCCCCTGTTCCCCTTGGAGCAACGGGTAGCGCTGGCCCGCGAGGTCACCAAGCACCTGCCCAATGTCGAAGTCATCGGCTTTTCCTCGCTGCTGGCGCATTTCGCCAAGGAGCAGAACGCCAACGTGTTCCTGCGCGGCCTGCGCGCGGTATCCGACTTCGAGTACGAGTTCCAACTGGCCAACATGAACCGCCAGCTGGCGCCGGACGTCGAGAGCCTGTTCCTTACGCCCTCCGAGCGCTATTCGTTCATTTCTTCGACATTGGTTCGGGAAATCGCCGCGTTGGGCGGTGATATCAGCAAGTTCGTCCACCCTGCCGTTGCCGACGCGCTGACCGAGCGCTTTCGCAAGTAAGCCGCGCGGTCACGATGTCGCGCCCGCGTGCACTGCGGGCGCGAATCCGGCACAATTGTGCCCATCGCTTTGAACCATGCCCGGGCCCAACGCCCCGGCCGGAGTCCCCATGTCCCTGATCATCACCGACGATTGCATCAACTGCGACGTCTGCGAACCCGAGTGCCCGAACGCCGCCATCTCGCAAGGCGAAGAGATCTACGTGATCGACCCGAACCTGTGCACCCAGTGTGTCGGCCACTATGACGAGCCCCAGTGCCAGCAAGTCTGTCCGGTGGACTGCATCCCCCTCGATGAAGCCCACCCGGAAACCGAAGACGAACTGATGGCCAAGTACCGCCGGATCACCGGCAAGGCCTGATGCCGTTCGTCGCCGCGCTTCGCCACGCAGCCCTCGGCGCCCTCCTGGCGCTGCTGGCCCATGGCGCCCTGGCCGCCGGGCCAGGCCAGGCGGCGATCGCCAGCCCGCACGGTGAAGCCACCGCGGCGGCAAGGCAGATCCTGCAGCAGGGCGGCAATGCCTTCGATGCCGCCGTGGCCATCGGCGCCACGCTGGCCGTTGTCGAACCCTACGGCTCCGGCCTTGGCGGCGGCGGGTTCTTCCTGCTGCGCGAGAGCGCTGACAGCCCACGCTATGCCTTCCTCGACGCCCGCGAGCGCGCCCCGGCCGCCGCCCGGGCCGACATGTACCTGAAGAATGGCAAGGTCCAACCAGGATTGTCGATCAACGGCCCATTGGCCGCTGCCATCCCTGGCTTGCCCCAGGCACTGGCCGACCTGGCCGCGACCCACGGCAAGCTGCCGCTCAAGGACAGCCTGGCCCCGGCCATCCGCCTGGCCAACCAGGGCTTTGCCGTCGACCGCATTTACCGCGACCGCGCGACCATGCGTCTGAGCGCCCTGCGCGACAATGCCGAAAGCGCCCGGTTGTTCCTCGCCGGCAACGACGTACCGGCACTCGGCACGGTGATTCGCCAACCGGAACTGGCCGCGACCCTGCAGGCCATGGCCGAGCACGGCCGCGACGGCTTCTACCGTGGCCCGACGGCCCACCGCCTGGTCGACGGCGTACGTCAGGCCGGCGGTGTCTGGACCCTCGATGACCTCGCCGGCTACCAAACCGCCTGGCGCGAGCCGCTGCGCTATCCACTGGCCGACCAGCGCGAGCTGATCAGCAGTCCACCGCCCTCGGCCGGTGGCGTGGCCCTGGCCCAGAGCCTGGCCATGCTCCAGCGCCTGCCCTGGCAGAGCGCCGAACCGGTGCAGCGCAGCCATTATGTTATCGAAGTGCTGCGCCGCGCCTACCGCGACCGTGGCCTGCTGGGCGACCCGGACTACGTGGCCAACCCCATCAACCGCCTGCTGGCGCGCCAGTACCTGACCGGCCTGGCCGACAGCATCGACATGCGCCAGGCCACCCCCAGCAGCGCCCTGCCCCCTTCACCGGCCTGGCGCGAAGGCGACCACACCACCCACTTCACGGTGATCGACGCCGACGGCAATGCCGTGTCCGCCACGCTGTCGGTCAACCTGCCATTCGGCGCGGCGTTCAGCGTGCCCGGCACCGGCGTGGTGCTGAACAACGAGATGGACGACTTCGCCGCCGACCCCACCGGCAGCAACAGCTATGGGTTGGCCGGCAGCCAGGCCAACGCGGTGGCGGCGGGCAAGCGGCCCTTGTCGAGCATGAGCCCGACCTTCATCGAAAGCCCCAGCCAGTTCGCCAGCTTCGGCACGCCGGGCGGCAGCCGGATTCCGAGCATGGTGTTGCTGTCGGTGATGGGGTTCCTCGAAGGACGGCCGGTGGCCGAGTGGCCGGCGACGCCGCGCTATCACCATCAGTACCTGCCGGATGTGGTGGAGCATGAGCCGGGAACGTTCAGTTCTGGGCAGATGGCCCAGCTCGAGGAGCGTGGATATCGGCTGAAGGATGTCGGGCGCCAATACGGGAATCAGCAGGTGCTGTACTGGGACAAGGCTGGCGGGACCGTGGAGGCGGCCAGTGACCCCAGGGGTGTAGGGCAGGCGGCGATAGTCGACTGATCCGGCCCTGTCGCGGGGCAAGCCCGCTCCCACGAGAGCGAGCCAACAAGGCCTGCGGCATCAACGCTGGCATTTCGGGCAGAACACGCTCGCCCGCTGCCCCAGCTTCACTTCACGCAACTCGGTGCCACACACCTTGCACGGCTGACCACCGCGTCCATAGACGAACAGTTCCTGCTGGAAGTACCCCGGCTGCCCATCGCCTCCGATGAAGTCGCGCAAGGTGGTCCCGCCCTGCTCGATGGCCGCCGCCAGCACCCGCTTGATCTCGATAGCCAGCTTCAGGTAGCGCGCCCGGGAGATCCCGCCTGCCTCGCGGCGCGGGTCGATCCCGGCGGCGAACAGTGCTTCGGTGGCGTAGATGTTGCCCACGCCCACCACCACGGCGTTGTCCATGATGAACGGCTTGACCGCCATCGAGCGCCCCCGGGACAGCTGGAATAGCCGCTCGCCGTCGAACAGGTCGGTCAGCGGCTCCGGCCCCAGGCGAATCAGCAGTTCATGGTTGAGCGGATCGACGCTCCAGAGCATGGCCCCGAAACGGCGCGGGTCGGTATAGCGCAGCATCAGCCCTGACTCGAGCTCAATATCCACATGCTCGTGCTTGGCCGCCGGCAAGCCCAGTTCGACCAGGCGCAGGTTGCCCGACATACCCAGGTGGCTGATCAAGGTGCCGACCTCAGCGTTGATCAGCAGGTACTTGGCGCGGCGCTCGACGCTGACGATACGCTGCCCCGACAGGCGCACGTCGAGGTCTTCCGGGATCGGCCAGCGCAGGCGCCGGTCGCGCACCACCACGCGGCTGACCCGCTGCCCTTCCAGGTGGGGCGCGATGCCGCGCCGCGTCGTCTCGACCTCTGGCAGTTCCGGCATGACTCAGTGCCCGCCCATTTCGCGGATGTTCTGCTTGAGCTGCTCGAAGTCGTATTCGGTCAGGCCGATGTAATCCAGCACCAGCGGGCCAACCATGTTCCACTCGTGATCGACGCTCTGGTTGCCCAGCACGCGGTAGGAGGCGCAAATGTGCTCGGACATCTTCAGCACCGCCAGCAAGTTCTTCAGCTGGGTCTGGGTATTGCGCGAGGATTCGTCGCGGAACACCGCCAGGGCGTTGTGGTGGTTGGCGATGGCGGCGCTGATGTGCTCCGGCAGGCGCCAGGACTTGGCGGTGAAATAGCCGACCACCGAGTGGTTGGTGTTGAACACGCGGTTCTCGGTGTCCACCACACGGACCTCGTCATTGGTCTTGGCGTAGGACTCCTCCAGCACTTCCATGTAGTTGGGGAAACGCTTGTGCATCAACGGCACGCCGCAGTCGTGGAACAGGCCCAGGGTGTAGGCCTCGTCCACCGCCTGGATGCCGGTGCGCTTGGCCAGGGTCAGGCAGGTCATGGCCACGTCCTGGGCGGTGTCCCAGAACGGGTTGAGGGTGACGATGGTCTCGTCGGTCATTTCACCCCTGATCGACTGGGCGTTGATCAGGTTGATGATCGAACGGCTGCCCAGCAGGTTCACGGCGCGCTGGATCGAACCGATCTTGTTCGCCAGGCCGAACTGCGCCGAGTTGACCAGTTTCAGCAAGGCGCCGGAAAGGCCCGGGTCCTGGCTGATCAGCTTGGCGATGGTCTCAAGGTCCGGGTCGGGCATGTACTGCTCGAACTGCAGGTCGACCATGATCTGCGGCTGCGGCGGGATGGTGATGCCCTGCAGGGCTTGCTGGATCTGTTCGGCGGTAAGTTCCTGGGACATTCGTGCATTCTCGCTGGGGACGGGGGATTCTAACCCTGTACGCCGGCAGGGTAACTATCAGTGGATCGTTGGATCCCAAAATTTCTTTAGCCATGGGCGCGGACCACTTGGTCGACCCCATCAGCGAACCTGAGGCCAACACGGTATACTCCCGCTCTTTTTTCCCGGAGCGACGTCATGTCCCTGCCCAGCCTTCGCCTCAAAGCCAATGCCGACCGCCGCCTGCGCGCCGGCCACCTGTGGGTTTACAGCAATGAAGTCGACGTCGCCGCGACCCCGCTGCAGGGCCTGAAGGCCGGCCAGCAGGCCATCCTCGAGGCCGCCAACGGCAAGCCCCTGGGCGTAGTGGCGATGAGCCCGAACAACCTGATCTGCGCCCGTCTGCTGTCGCGCGACATCAAGCTGCCGCTGGACAAGTCGCTGCTGGTGCACCGCCTGAACGTCGCCCTGTCGCTGCGCGAGCGCCTGTTCGACAAGCCGTGCTACCGCCTGGTCTACGGCGATTCCGACCTGCTGCCGGGCCTGGTGGTCGACCGCTTCTTCGACATCCTCGTGGTACAGCTGGCCTCGGCTACCATGGAAGCGCACAAAGACGACGTCATCGCCGCCCTGGTCCAGGTGCTGAAGCCGAGCGGCATCCTGTTCAAGAACGACTCCGCCGCCCGTGACGCCGAAGGCCTCGGCCGCTATGTCGAGACCGTCTACGGCGAAGTGCCAGACTGGGTCGCGCTGGAAGAGAACGGCGTGAAGTTCGAGGCTCCGGTACGCGAAGGCCAGAAGACCGGCTGGTTCTACGACCACCGCATGAACCGCGCCCGCCTGGCCCCCTATGTCAAGGGCAAGCGTGTGCTCGACCTGTTCAGCTATATCGGTGGCTGGGGCGTGCAGGCCGGTGCGTTCGGCGCCAGCGAAGTCTTCTGCGTGGATGCTTCCGGCTTTGCCCTCGATGGCGTTGAGCGAAACGCCGCGCTGAACGGCATCAGCGAAAAACTGACCTGCATCGAAGGTGACGTATTCGAGGCCCTGCGCGAGCTGAAGGCCGCCGAAGAGCGTTTCGACGTGATCATTGCCGACCCGCCCGCCTTCATCAAGCGCAAGAAGGACCTGAAGAACGGCGAGGCCGCCTACCGCCGCCTCAACGAACAGGCCATGCGCATGCTCACCAAGGACGGCATCCTGGTCAGCGCCTCGTGCTCGATGCACCTGCCCGAGGACGACCTGAACAACATCCTGCTGACCAGCGCCCGCCACCTGGACCGCAACCTGCAAATGCTCGAGCGCGGCGGCCAGGGCCCGGACCACCCGGTGCACCCGGCGATTGCCGAGACCCGCTACATCAAGAGCATCACCTGCAGGTTGCTGCCCAACAGCTAAGTGGTGCTTGTTCCGGGGCCGCTCTGCGGCCCCAGCTCCCTCAAACGCTCACCCCCATGCGCGCCAACCGCTACCGCCTGAAGTCCGGCACCAGTTCCTGGCCATCGATGCTGAGCGTCTTGTAACGCGGCGCCACCAGTTTCACCGCGCCCTCGCGAATGCCTTTGGCCAGGCCCTCGAGGTTTTCCATGCTGCCGCTCAGGCTGCCCACTTCACGCCACTCGCGCTCCTCCCAGGTGAACACGAACACACTCGATGCATAGGTGTGCCGGGGGATCATCAACACTTCATTGTGCCCATCACCATCCAGATCGACCGCCCACAAGTAGCATCCCTTGCCACCGCACTGGCTTTGAGCAAGCGTCGAATCGGCCAGTGACTCGCTGGTGGACTGCACCGGCCCCAGCCACTCGAACGTCGGACCCTGCGTTTCGACCACTTCCGGCCGACGCACCTGCGCCATCATCCCCAGCAATTGCTCGCGGCGGCCCGCATCGAACAGCTCATCCGTTTCCAGCCGCTTCTCCAGTTGCTCGAAGGCGGCACGCCCAGGCTGACCGAGGTCGCGGTACAAGGTCCCGGCATCGAACTCGGTAATCGGCGTGCGCCCACCGAGCAGGCGCTCGACCTGACTCTTCGCACTCAACACCTGCGGGTCGAGCAACGGTGTATAGAACAGCACTATCAGCACCGCGCTGAGCAGAGCGATCCACGGATTGCTCACGCGCAGACTGTTCAGCCATCCCTGGCGCGAAGCCACCACCGCCCAGACCGCCGCCAAGCCATGTACCAGCATCACGCCCACCAGCAACACCGCCATGATCCTTGAGGGTGTCAAACCGTACTGATCGATGCGTAGCCAACTTGCGTAGGCCGCCAGGCCCACCAGCACCGGCAGGCACACCAGGCTGGCCTCCACCAGGCGCTTGAGCGGCGCAGGGTAGACGCTGGGTTGTCGGCCGTCCTGGAACACCCCGTTGACCAGGAACAGGTTGATGCCTGCCAGTACCAGCAGGAGGCTGGTCGAGTAACCGGTGTCCCACACAGGCTGCAGGCCGGAAAGCGGCAACGTCAGGGTGAACAGCACGGCGATCAGCGCGCTGAGCGGCAACAGGAAGCGGCACAGCGTCAACAGGATGCCGCGCAGCAGGCCGATGATCTTTTCGTTCTCCCGCCCCATGCGCATCCCCAGGGAGAACACCACCGGCAGTACCAGCCAGAGAAACACCGCAGACTCCACCACATCCGTGACCTGCGGTATGCCGAGCATGCCGAACAGCAGCGCGCACAACCACAGCAACTGCCAGAACAGGCCAGTCAGCATTTGCGCCAGGAACAGGATGAACACGTTGTTCCAGGCATGCCGGAACAGGTCCTCATAGCGCGGCGCCACCCCTTCGCGGGTCGGCCAGGCAAGAATGAACGCGGTGCCTATGTAGCCCAGCACGACGGCGGCCAGGAACCAGGTCTGCTGCAGCCAGCCCATACGCTCGCTACCCAGGACCCCGGCACTGATCCCGCTGATCAGCAGGGTCAGGCCCAACACCAGCCAGCCGGTGCCACGCTGGCGCACCGCGCTGCCGAGCAGTTGCAGGTTCACGCCGGCCACGACCACCGCGGCGCACAGGGCTACCGACAGGTTGAAGCCAAGCAGCTCGCCTTGCCCCTTCACGGTGGTGAGCAGCACCAGGCCCTGGATCAGGCCGATGACGACGTAGAACAATAAGGAGCGACTTGGCGCTGGCATTGCAAATCCTTTTGGCCAGTGGAACAGGAAGCGCGCAAGTCTACCCAAACCCGCCCGGACCACGCCAAGGCCTTTACCTTGCGGGCTGGGGACAGCCAATTGTCACAACGCCATTCCCTAGCGGGCGTGGCGGTGTAGAATCGAGCCATTCATCGCCAGACATCCCCGGCGGGTTTATGAGCTCTGGTCGAGCCTGCGGCGATCCCGCGAGGTCTTCGGCCCCCATCCTTGCCAGCGGCAACCGGCCTTCGGCGTTTCAGGACAAGAGAAGCTCACTCCCTATTTACGTGACGTGATTTAGCCGCCAGGAGCGCTCCATGCCTGATTATCGTTCCAAGACTTCCACCCAAGGCCGCAACATGGCCGGTGCCCGTGCCCTGTGGCGCGCCACCGGGATGAAGGACGAAGACTTCAAGAAACCGATCATCGCCATCGCCAACTCGTTCACCCAGTTCGTCCCGGGTCATGTGCACCTGAAGGACCTGGGCCAACTGGTCGCCCGCGAGATCGAACGCGCCGGTGGCGTGGCGAAAGAGTTCAACACCATCGCCGTGGACGACGGCATCGCCATGGGCCATGACGGCATGCTCTACTCGCTGCCCAGCCGCGAGATCATCGCCGACGCGGTCGAGTACATGGTCAACGCCCACTGCGCCGACGCCATCGTCTGCATCTCCAACTGCGACAAGATCACCCCCGGCATGCTGATGGCCGCCCTGCGCCTGAACATCCCGGTGATCTTCGTCTCCGGCGGTCCGATGGAAGCCGGCAAGACCAAGCTGGCCAGCCACGGCCTGGACCTGGTCGACGCCATGGTGATCGCCGCCGACTCCACCGCCAGCGACGAGAAAGTCGCCGAGTACGAGCGTAGCGCCTGCCCGACCTGTGGTTCATGCTCCGGCATGTTCACCGCCAACTCGATGAACTGCCTGACCGAGGCCCTGGGTCTGGCCTTGCCGGGCAACGGTTCGACCCTGGCCACCCACTCGGACCGCGAGCAGCTGTTCCTCACCGCCGGCCGCACCATCGTCGAGCTGTGCAAACGCTACTACGGCGAGAACGATGCGTCGGTACTGCCGCGCAGCATCGCCAACTTCAAGGCGTTCGAGAACGCCATGATGCTCGACATCGCCATGGGCGGCTCGACCAACACCATCCTGCACCTGCTGGCCGCAGCGCAGGAGGCCGAGGTGGACTTCGACCTGCGCGACATCGATCGTCTGTCGCGCAAGGTACCGCAGCTGTGCAAGGTGGCGCCGAACATCCAGAAGTACCACATGGAAGACGTGCACCGCGCCGGCGGCATTTTCAGCATCCTCGGCTCGCTGGCCCGTGGCGGCCTGCTGCACACCGACCTGCCGACCGTGCACAGCCCAAGCATGGAAGAGGCCATCGCCAAGTGGGACATTACCCAGACCGATGACGAAGCCGTGCACACCTTCTTCAAGGCAGGCCCGGCCGGTATCCCGACGCAAACCGCGTTCAGCCAGTCGACCCGCTGGGAAACCCTGGACGACGACCGCGAAAACGGCTGCATTCGCAGCATCGAGCACGCCTACTCGCAAGAGGGCGGCCTGGCCGTGCTGTATGGCAACATCGCCCTGGACGGCTGTGTGGTGAAGACCGCCGGTGTCGATGAGTCGATCCACGTGTTCGAAGGCACCGCGAAGATCTTCGAGAGCCAGGACAGCGCGGTACGCGGCATCCTCGCCGACGAAGTGAAGGCTGGCGACATCGTCATCATCCGCTACGAAGGCCCGAAAGGCGGCCCGGGCATGCAGGAGATGCTCTACCCGACCTCGTACCTGAAGTCCAAGGGCCTGGGCAAGGCGTGCGCGCT
This sequence comes from Pseudomonas sp. DrBHI1, assembly GCF_002205115.1. Lineage (NCBI taxonomy): Bacteria > Pseudomonadati > Pseudomonadota > Gammaproteobacteria > Pseudomonadales > Pseudomonadaceae > Pseudomonas > Pseudomonas sp. DrBHI1. Next base: position 59,187 of record NZ_NIBE01000052.1, on the reverse strand, counting down.
GCTCACCGATGGCCGCTTCTCCGGCGGGACCTCGGGCCTGTCCATCGGCCACGCCTCGCCGGAAGCGGCAGCGGGCGGCGCCATCGGCCTGGTGCGTGATGGCGACAAGGTGCTGATCGACATCCCGAACCGTTCGATCAACCTGCTGGTCAGCGATGAAGAACTGGCCGAGCGTCGTATCGAGCAGGACAAGAAAGGCTGGAAGCCGGCCGAAGTGCGCCCACGCAAGGTGACCACCGCACTGAAGGCCTACGCCCTGCTGGCGACCAGCGCCGACAAGGGCGCTGTGCGCAACAAGGCGATGCTCGACGGGCTGTGAGGCTCTGAAGGTAAAAAAACCGGCGCCCTGAGCGCCGGTTTTTTATTCCGCCGAGCCCCTGCGGGAGCGGCGTCGGCTACTGGATCTGCTCCGGCGTCACGATCACCCAGTTCTTGTCCGCCGTCACCGGCAGCCCTTCCCTGGCCTGGGCCGCCGCGTTCTTGGCGATCATGCCGTTCAACTGATCCATGTACTTGGCCTTGCGGTTTATCCACAGGTGGATACCGCCCTTGCCCACATCCACACCGTGGAACTGCATGTAGCCATCGCTGGTTGGGGTGTCGCCGCCCACCAGCACCGGTTTCTTCCACTCATCGATGTAGGTGAGGATGGCCGCTTGCTTGCCGGCCATCCAGGTGGCCGGGGTCCACAGGTAAGGCGTCAGCTCCAGGCCTTCATTGGCCTTGGGATCGTAGTGCCCGGCGGTAATTTGCTTGCGCGCCGTGGTCAGCTGGCCACTGGCGCGGTCCTTGAGCAGCAGGCTTACGCCGATCACGTTCTGCGGTTTGACGTTGTAGCCGTACTTGGGATCGGAGGCGACCATGCGCACCAGCTCTTCGGAGGCCGCGGAAATGACATAAACCTCGATGCCGTTCTCCATCAGCTTGTTGTACAGCTCGGCCTGGCCGGTGAATACCTTGGGCGGCTGCACCTCGATGGTCTTGACCTGATCCCCCTCGAAATAGGTACTGGGGATCGGCTTGCCCGAGGCCATCAGCTCATCGACCTGCTGCTTCAGCTCCTTGAGGGTGAAGCCCGAGAACACTTGGGCTACCCAGGGGTAGCAGACCATGTCGTCGAGCTCGCACAGGCGATAGTAGTAGCTGAACAGGCTCTCCTTGTGCTCGGCGGTGTCCTTGAACGGGATCAGCTTGAGCGAGGGGTCGAGCTTGTCGCGGGTCAGCAGGCCCTTGTTTTCCATGAACGGCAACAGCGCTTCCTCAAGGTCGAAGCGGTAGCTGGTGTTGTCCATGTCGAACACCGCGTAGTTACCCTTGTTGGCGTTGGCGGCAATCATCGCGTCGAGCTTCTGCGCGGCCTCGGCCGGCCAGTGCTTGAGCTCGGTGGCTGCCCAGCTGCTGGCGCTCAGCAACAGGGCCAGGCTGCCGGCAAGGATTCTCGGAGCAGACATCATGTGCGGTTCTCCCTAAGACGTGGCCGCTCAACCCTAGTCCCGAACTGTGACAAACAGCCACGCGTGAGCGACCCCGAGACAACTGCAAACGTCATGTTCATTGCCAAAAGCGACCAGCCGTTATTCCATAAGCGACTATGCAAATTACCTTTAGGTATAAATTCGTTTGTTTTCAGGCTGTTAGCATTTCCGTTCGTAATCGCTCACAGAGGCGATGCCTCTTCCGCCTTTTCCTGGAGCTTCAATGAACCTGCCGCTGTCACTTAACCTGCTGGCGTTCCTGGCCCTGCTGCTGGGCCTGGCGCAAACCCGCCGCACCGACTGGAGCCTGGCCAAGAAAGTGCTGTTGGGCCTGGTGCTGGGCGTGGTGTTCGGCCTGGTCCTGCACACGATCTACGGCGCCGGCCACCCGGTGCTCAAGGCCACCCTCGGTTGGCTCGACCTGGTCGGCAACGGCTATGTCGGCTTGCTGCAAATGATCGTCATGCCGCTGATCTTCGCCTCCATCCTCAGCGCCGTCGCGCGCTTGCACAACGCCTCGAGCCTGGGCCGGATCAGCGTGCTGAGCATCGGCACCCTGCTGCTGACCACCGCCATCGCGGCGCTGATCGGCATTGCCCTGACCAACCTGTTCGGCCTGACCGCCGAGGGGCTGGTGGCCGGCGCCCAGGAAAGCGCCCGCCTGCAGGCCATCCACAACGACTACGCGGGCAAGGTCGCCGACCTCAACATCCCGCAACTGCTGCTCTCTTTCATCCCGACCAACCCGGTGGGCGACCTGGCCCGGGCCAAGCCAACCTCGATCATCAGCGTGGTGATCTTCGCCGTGTTCCTGGGCCTGGCCGCGCTGCAGCTGATCAAGGACGACAAGGACAAGGGCGAGCGCGCCCTGTCTGCCATCGACGTGCTGCAGGCCTGGGTGATGCGCCTGGTACGCCTGGTGATGAAACTCACCCCCTATGGCGTGCTGGCCTTGATGACCAAGGTGGTGGCCAGCTCCAACCTCGAGGACATCCTCAAGCTGGGCAGCTTCGTGGTGGTGTCATACATCGGCCTGGGCCTGATGTTCGTGGTCCATGGGGTGATCCTGGCGCTGACCGGCGTCAGTCCGCTGCGCTTCCTGCGCAAGGTGTGGCCGGTGCTGACCTTCGCCTTCACCAGCCGCTCCAGCGCCGCCAGCATTCCGCTGAACATCGAGGCGCAGACGCAGCGCCTGGGCGTGCCACAGTCGATCGCCAGTTTCAGCGCCTCGTTCGGTGCGACCATCGGCCAGAACGGCTGCGCTGGGCTCTACCCTGCCATGCTCGCAGTGATGGTGGCTCCGGCGGTGGGCATCGACACCTTTGACCCGCTGTGGATCGCCACCCTGGTGGCCATCGTCACCCTGAGCTCGGCCGGTGTGGCCGGCGTGGGTGGCGGCGCAACCTTCGCCGCGCTGATCGTGCTGCCGGCCATGGGCTTGCCGGTGGAACTGGTAGCCTTGCTGATCTCGGTGGAGCCGCTGATCGACATGGGGCGTACGGCGTTGAACGTGAATGGTTCGATGACCGCGGGGGTGGTTACCAGCCAGTTGCTCAAGCAGACTGATCAGCAGGTGCTGAGCGGGGATGAGCATGCTGAGTTGAGTCATTCCTGATAGATCGCTGGGGCTGCTGCGCAGCCCCAGGTTTTCAGACCTTGTCCCAGACTTCGAAGTGATAAACCGGCCCGTGTCCTTCGGCAGGTTGCGGCTCACTCGCGCTCAGTTGCCACTGTCCGCGATCGAACTCTGGGAACCAGGCATCACCCTTGGGAGACAGCTCCACTCGGGTCAGGTACATCCGGCTCACCAGCCCTTTGTCCAGCGCCTGCCCATACAGCTGCGCGCCACCGATCAGCATCAGCTCGCCGACGCCCTGCTCCCGCGCCCACTGCTCGGCGCGCACCAGTGCCTCTTCCAGCGAAGCGAACACCTCGGCCCCAGCCAGTTGCAGGCCCGGCTGACGGCTGACGACGATATTCAACCGCCCCGGCAGTGGCCGCCCCAGTGAATCCCAGGTCTTGCGCCCCATGATGATCGGCTTGCCCAGGGTGGTGGCCTTGAAGTACTTGAAATCCCCCGGCAGGTGCCAGGGCATGGAGTTGTCGATGCCGATCACACGGTTCTCGGCGAGCGCCGCGATCAGGCTGAGGGGGAGTGATGTGTTCATGCCGGCGAGGATAGCACCGGGCACGTGGGTTATGCTTGCGCACTGACCTGTGCAATGGAAGAGCTTGTGACGGCACCGACTCCACTCGACAAGCGCTGGCTAACCGAAGCGATACGCCTGCGCGAGGAACACGCCGGTCCCCTGGAGGACCAGGAAGCCAACCGTCGCGCCCGCCAGCAAGGCGGCGACCTCGCTACGCGCATCGAGGCCCGCGCCTTGTGGCTGGCCGAGCGCGACAGCATGGACACGGCACTGCGCCACTGGAAGCAGGGCGCGCGCCTGGCACTGCTGGCGCTGATGCTCCTGGCCGTGCTCAGCGGCGCCGGCCTGGGGCTGGCGGCCCTGGGCGACGGCCAGCGGCCGGTGAATGTGTTCTGGGCCCTGGGCAGCCTGCTCGGGCTCAACCTTCTGCTACTGCTCGGCTGGGCCGTGGGCTTCTTTTTTGCCGGCGAGCAGGGCGCGACGCTCGGCCGCCTCTGGCTGTGGCTGAGCGAGCGCCTGGCCCGCGACGCCAAGGCCGCGCAGCTGGCCCCGGCGTTGCTGGTGCTGCTGCAGCGCCAGCGCCTGAACCGCTGGTTGCTCGGCCTGCTGGTGCATGGCCTGTGGCTGCTGGCGATGCTCGCCGCGCTGGGCATGCTCCTGGCCCTGCTGGCGACCCGGCGCTACGGGTTCGTCTGGGAAACCACGCTGCTCGCCGCGCAACCTTTCATCACCCTGACCCAGGCCCTTGGCGCCCTGCCCTCGCTGCTCGGCTTCGCCGTGCCGGACGAAACCATGATCCGCGCCAGCGGCGCCACCCTGCCCGCGCTCGACCTGGCGCGCCAGGCCTGGGCCAGCTGGCTGCTCGGCGTGGTGCTGGTCTACGGCCTGCTGCCGCGCCTGGCGCTGGCCGCATTGTGCCTGTGGCGCTGGCGCCAGGGTCGCGAGCGCCTGACGCTGGACCTCGACCTGCCCGGCTACGCCCAGCTGCGCGAAGCGCTGATGCCGCGCAGCGAACGCATTGGCGTGCAGGACCCTGCCCCCGACACCCTGCCGCGCTTCGAAGCCGGCCAGCTGGAGAGCGGCAGCAGCGGCGCCTTGCTGGTCGGCCTGGAGCTGGACGACCAGCGCCCCTGGCCACCCGCCCTGCCCAAGTCGATCACCCACGCCGGCGTGCTCGACAGCCGGGAGTCGCGCAACAAGCTGCTCGAACAACTGAGCCGCTTCCCCCCGGCACGCCTGGCCATCGCCTGCGACCCACGCCGCTCGCCGGACCGCGGCAGCCTGGCGTTGCTCGCCGAGCTGGCGCGCAATGCCGGCGCCACCCGTATCTGGCTGCTGCAGGCACAACCGGGCCAGGTCCTGGACGCGGCACGCCTGGGCGATTGGCACGAGGCCCTCGACCGGCTGGGCCTGGCCCACGCCGACACTTCGCCCGTGACCTGGCTGGAGCATGGCCATGACTGAGCCGCTGAAACTGGCCGTGGTCGGCCACACCAACGTCGGCAAGACCTCGCTGCTGCGCACCCTGACCCGCGACGTCGGTTTCGGCGAGGTCTCCCACCGCCCCAGCACCACCCGCCATGTGGAAGGCGCGCGCCTGTCGGTGGACGGCGAGCCGCTGCTGGAGCTGTACGACACCCCAGGCCTGGAAGACGCCATCGCCCTGCTCGACTACCTGGAGCGCCTCGAACGTCCGGGCGAACGCCTGGACGGCCCCGCCCGCCTGGAGCGTTTCCTCCAGGGCAGCGAGGCGCGCCAGCGCTTCGAACAGGAAGCCAAGGTGCTGCGCCAGCTGCTGGCGAGCAACGCCGGCCTCTATGTGATCGACGCCCGCGAACCGGTGCTGGCCAAGTACCGCGACGAACTGGAAGTACTGGCCGGTTGTGGCAAGCCGCTGCTGCCGGTGCTCAACTTCGTCGCCAGCAGCCAGCACCGCGAGCCGGAATGGCGTGAGGCCCTGGCGCGC
>NZ_NIBE01000052.1:44876-53565 GCF_002205115.1 Pseudomonas sp. DrBHI1 | reverse complement strand
GCAGGCCCAGCGCCAGGCCCGCCAGCACAGCGGCAAACGCCTGATCGCCGAGCTGCTGCTCGATTGCGCCGCCTGCCGACGCAGCGTCGAGGCAGAGCCTGCCGCCGAGGCACGGGCCATCGAAGCCCTGCGCCAGGATGTACGCCAGCGCGAGCAACGCTGTGTCGAGTCGCTGCTCAAGCTCTATGCGTTCCGCCGCGAGGACGCCAATGCCGGTGACATGCCACTGCTCGACGGCCGCTGGGGCGACGACCTGTTCAACCCGGAAACCCTGAAGCTACTCGGTGTGCGCCTGGGCAGCGGCGTGGCGGCCGGTGCCGCGGCGGGCGCGGGCGTGGACCTGCTGGTGGGCGGCCTGACCCTGGGCGCCGCCGCGCTCGCGGGCGCCATCGCCGGCGGCGCCTTGCAGACCGCGCGCAACTACGGTTCGCGCCTGATGGGCAAGCTCAAGGGCCAGCGCGAATTGACGGTGGATGACGCCGTGCTGCGCCTGCTGGCGTTGCGTCAGCAGCAGTTGGTCACGGCCCTGGAAGGGCGAGGGCACGCGGCGCAGGACAGCATTCGCCTGGCCCCTGCCGACGACAAGGGCTGGCGCGAGGGCAAGCTGCCCGAGGCACTGCGCAGGGCACGGGCGCATCCGCAGTGGTCCACGCTCAATAGCGGGGCGCGGGTCAGCCAGGCCGAGCGGCAGGAGCAGGTGGAAGCCCTGGTGGCAGAGCTGTAGCGCCGTTCGCTAACGCCGCACCTTGCGCAGTTCCACCAACCGCCGGCGCATTTCCCGATGCCGCTGGCTGTTGAAAACCAGCAGCGCGAGCAATGGCAGCGCCAGCAAGATTGCCAGCAACACAGCATTCACACCGCTACCGAGCAAGCTCAACGCCATCAGCAAGGCCACTGTGGGTACAGGGAGCACCACCCATGCTGCCCATGTGAAGCCGCGGACCATCGCGAAATGCCCGGAACATAGCAGCAAGACCAGTACAGCGCTGGACATCATGGTGAACAAGGGGTTGTCCGGGTGATTACGCCAGTGACTGTCGATCCACAGCGTTGCTGACAACGCCGCCGACAGGAGGCAAATGAAAAACCCCAGCAAGAACGTCGGGAAGTAACGGCGCATGAAAGTCTGGAATTGCGCAGGCTTCATCATCACTCGATCTCTTCGTATAGCCCTACGGCGATGCTCTGCACCGTTGCACTCCCGGCCAACCCGAAGGTGGCACCGAGCGAGTCGCGCATCAGGGTCTGCGTGGCGTGGCTGATCTCGGTCGGGGTGTAGCGCTTGGTCATGGTCCCTGCCGCCTGCTGCAACTTGATCTGCTTGGCCGTCAGACTCGGGTGCTTGATCGACAGCAGCTCGTCGGTCAGCGCCTTGCGCTGCTGGCGGCTGAGGCTCTTGGACAACTCCAGCCAGCTCCGCCCCGTGGCGGCCTTGTGTACTTGCAGGTACTTCAACGTACTCAGGCCCGACGCGCCGACCCCCAGCAACGAGACGCCATCGAGCACCATCGAGGCGGCCTGGTACCACTGGTTCTCATCGAGGGCATCGTTGGCCGCTGGGTTGGTCACTTCACGAACCGTGCGCATTACACCAATGCCGCACTGGATGCTGCTGGCGGTGGCGGCGGCGCCACCGATATAGGTCAGTACCAGGCTGGTACCGCCGGAAAAAGGTGCGGCAATGGTGCCACTGAACACCACGAACCAGCCGATCACAGCGCCCGCGCAGGAAAGGGTCGTGTTGACCGCCTCCTTGACCACCCGCGACTCGCGCGGATTGTGCTGCAGCTGCTGGGTGTACTGGTCAGGTGTCTGGTACTTCTTGATCTCGCGCAGGATCACGCGCTTGGGGCGGATGCTGCAGATCGGCTGAAACTCACGCAGGGTGACAATGTTGTATTCGGCGTCGATGTACACCACACCGGCACCGACGATACGCGGGTCGGCGTCGATGGCGGCGAACATCTGCGGCAGGTTGATCCGCGCCTGGATGCGCTGGCGTGCCAGGAACTGGGAGTTGTTGGCCAGGGAGTTGACCAGAAGATCTGTCACGGGGTGGTTTCCTTACACAGATAGCAGCACACCCGTGGGAACAGGTTCACCCGATCCCACAGGCGCTCAAGGCATCACACGTTCGGGCACGGCACCGGCGCCCAGTCACCCATGTCCGGGTTGCGGCACATGGCGTTGACCTGGTCGGTACCGGCCTTGGCCACCTGCTGGGCCTCGGCTTTCTTGCCGTTGGCGTTCTGCAGGGTCTTCTCGGTGGCCACCGCTTCCTGTGGCACCTTGGTGTTGGTCTTGGCCGGCTGGACCTTCTTCACGTCCTTCTTCTTGCCGGTGGTCGCCACTTTCGGCGGCTCGGCCACGGCGACCACGTCGGTGCGCGCGACGCCGACCTGCTTGAGGTCCTGCTCGTAGGCCTGGGTGTAGTTGTTCAGGTTCTCACCCAGGCGGCCGTTGACGGTGGTCAGCAGGTTGTTCGACTCCTGCAGGCCGGCAACGATCTCGGCCAGGCGCTTGCGACCTTCGGTGTCGTTGATGCGGCCGGCCTTGCGGTTCTGGATCAGGCTGGCGAACTCGCGCTGGTAGCAGGACTGCGACGACTTGGCGTAGGCGGTGGTGCGGTCCAGGTCGGCGGCGCTCTTGTCGATATCGGTGGCGTACGAGGCGATACGCTGCTTGTCGTCGCTGATCTGCTTCTGACGCTCGGTGTAGTAGCCGGCCGCGCCGCCGACCAGGGCGCCACCGGCGGCACCGATGGCGGCATTGCGGCCACGGTTTTCCTTGTCGACCAGGGCGCCGGTCAGGGCGCCGCCGACCGCGCCGAGCAGCGCGCCGGTGGCGACCGAGCGGGTCATGTCACCGTCGGTGGAGCGCAGGTGCTGCACCGGCTCGTAGCAGTTGGGGTAGTACTCGACCTTGGTCGTGGCGCCGACCTTGGACACGGGCGAGCTGGCGCAACCGCTCAACAGCACGGTGCTGAAACCGGCTGCCAGCAGCAGCGCGGTACGGGCCTGGGATGCAGTGATCAGGGGTTTGCGGGTGAACATGGTCTGGTTTCTCTTCTTGGGTTTCTCGGTATCCGGAGGCTTCGTGCCACCCGGGAGTCCTTTCTGTCGAAGCTGTCCTTAGGGTCGCGGGGCGGCCGATGCCAGCAGCTCCTTGAGGATCGTCGCCGGATCGGCCCGCCGGTTCTGGCGGTACTCCCCGACGTGGCGGACGAACAGGGTGGCGCGGGTCACCAGGCTGTTGCCCAGGACCGGCTTGCGATTGAGCTCTTCCTTGACCCGCTGGAACTGCGCCTGGATCACCGCGTCGGTGTAGCGCGTGCCACTGGCCAGGTTGTCGATGTAGATCGCCACGGCGCCGTCGAGGGCGGCGCGGCCATTGGCGATGGCGGCGCCGTACATGCGCGCGCTGGTCTGGTCGCCCGAGGCCTCGGCCTTGGCCTGGGTGGCCTGCAGGTTGGTCAGGCGGATGTTGTAGTTGTTGACAGTCTCGGCCACCAGGGCGGCGGACTGGATCAGGTTGCCGGCGGCCTCTTCACGCTGGCGGGCGATCAACGAGACGTTGCGCTTGAGCTCTTCGTTGACCAGGCCGAGCTCGGCTTGCTGGCGCGGGTCGGTGGCGGCGGCGATGATGCTGTCCAGGCGCTTGGTCGGGTCCTGGGCGGCGTCGATGTCGTCGGTCAGGCCGGCCAGCCGGCCTTCCTTCTGCCACTGCTCGAACAGTTCCTGGTAGCGTGAGCGCGGGGCCGACAGGGCACCGATGGCTACGCGAAAACCGGTGGTCTCGTTGCGCTGCTCGGTGCCGTCGGCGCCGAACAGCGGATACTCGCGGCGCATGCCGGTGAAGAGGGTGCCCTCGCCCTCGAGGTAGTTGCCGCCCTTGACCACGAAGCCACCATAGGCGCCCTGCAGGCGCCCGGCGTTGACCAGCTGGAACGACTCCTGGACCATCTCGGCGGCGTTGCCGATCACGTCGAACAAGCCCAGCGGGTTGGGCTGCTTGGTACCGATCGGCATCAGCCGCGCCGCCTGCCCGGTGCCGCCGGCGACCTGGTTGAACACCGCGAAGTCGGCCAGCGGTCCTTCACTGTCGGCGCCTTCGACCTTGCGCGGGAACAACCGTCCTTCCAGTTCCTGGCGGCTGACCGCCGAACCACCACGGGCGGCGAACTCCCACTCGACTTCGGTGGGCAGGCGCACGAAACCGGTGCCACCGTCCTCGGCCTTGCTGCCACGGCCACTGACCGGCAGCAGGTCGCGATGGTGCTTCATCAGCCAAGCACTGTAGACGGCGGCGAAACGTTCGGCCTCGAAGCGCGACAGCTTGACCTTGGGCAGGCGCCCCGCCGCGTCGTTGTTCGCCTCGCAGGCCGGCGCCGCGTCGCCGCCGGCCAGCGACGGCGCCTGGGCCATCACCTGGGCGTACTGGCGGGCGGTCACTTCGTACTTGCCGATGAAGTACATCATCGGCGTGAGCGGGCTGCCTTTCTCGACCTTTGGCAGGCTCGGGCCGACCGCCTTCTGCCACTGCGGCGCCAAGTCCTGCAGGCTGAACTGGCCGTTGATGAAGTCGCGTCGGTAACCGGAGATGAACGACTGTTTGTAGCCGGCCTCGCCTTCGCTGAACGGGTAGCCGAGGTTGACCTCGCGGTCGTCGAGGCTGCCCTGGGCCAGCACATAGACGCTGCGCAGCACCAGTTCGCCGCCACAGGGCAGCGGCAGGCTGACATCGCCCGGCAACGGCTTGGGGTTGTCGAACTTGCTGTCGGCCGCGGCCTGCGACTGCACGGCCGGCTTGGCCTTGTCGTCGCCATCGGCCGGGGAGCAGGCACCCAGGCTCAGCGCGGTGAGGATCAGGGCGGCAGCCCCGAGACGGCGATCAGACATCACGTATTCCTTGGCAAGCCTCGATGCGCGCTACCCGCCAGCCGCCCAGGGCGGCGGCGGCAGTGCTGGCCAGCAGCACGGCACACAACGCAACGAGGTAGTGCATGGGCAGCAGGTGGCTGGCGAACTCGCCGGGCACTTGCATGAAAAGCCGGTTCAGGCCGTGTTCGGCCAGCAGGTACAACAGTCCCGCCACGGCGGCGGCCAGAAGGCCGCTGTAGAGCGCCTGGAGCACCACGAACAACAGCAGCGCGGCGGTGCCGAAGCCCAGCAGGCGCAGCACCGCCAGCTCGCGCTGCTTGCGCTCCACCGCCGCCACCGCGCCCGCGGCGATGGCCGCCACGGCGCCGGCCACGGCCAGGCTGGCGATGATCCAGAACACCAGGTCGAGGTTGCGGCTGAGCGATTGCACCTGGGCGATCTGTGCGGCCTGGGTCGAGACCAGCAGCTTGCGCTCGGCGAAGAACTGGCGCAGTGGCTCGACATCGGCCAGCTCGCGGGCATACAGGCGAAACGCCGGGTATACCCGCTGCGCCAGGGGGCCTTGCGCCTCGCCTTGCCACTCCAGTGCCGGCACCGCGCGGCCATCGCGGTAGTCCTCGACGGCTTCGAGCAACTGCAACGACGCGAAAAGACCATCGCGCTCGAACGCGGCCAGGGGCAACACGCTGATGACCTGAAGGCGCGTCTGCCGCCATTGCATCTGCCCGGCCTGCTGGCGGCTGAAGCTGGCCTGCAGCTCGTCCCCGGCCCTGGCACCGAGCTTTTCCGCGGCGGTAAAGCTCAGCACCACCTGTTGCACCCCCGATGGGGCAGCGACCTGGGCCAGCAAGGGATCGCCCTCGGCGGTAGGCAGCATTTCAACCGTCAGGCCACGCCCGTGGGCGGGCAACAGCAGTTCGGCGGTGGCGGCGATCTGGCGGGTGCGCGGGATGGCGAAGGCCACTCCCGGACGCTGTGCCAGTTCGTCGAGGAACTCGGCGCGAAAGCGCCCGCCGCCCAAGGGAATGATCTCGCGCACGCCCGGGTCGCGCTGCAGGCGCTCGGTGAGGCTGCCGACCAGGCCGAACTTCAGGCCGAACAGCACCAGCAACGGCGCGATGACCGCCACCAGCGCCAACACGCCACACGCCGACAGCCGCGCATCGTTGCGGTAGTCCTGCCAGGCCAGCCCGGCGATCAGCAGCGGGCGCATCAGGCGGCCCGCTCCAGCGTTGCCGTGACGCCGCCGTCGGCCTCGCGCCGGCAAGCCATGCGCAGCACCGTCAGCCCGGCCTGGCGGGCCAGGGCCTCGTCGTGAGTGGCGACCACGCAGGTCACCTGGCGCGCCTCGGCCTCGCGCAGCAACAGTTGCATCACCCGCTCGGCGTTGACCGGGTCCAGCGCGGCGGTCGGTTCATCGGCCAGCAGCAGCGTCGGGGCATGGGCCAGGGCGCGGGCGCAGCTGACCCGCTGACGCTGGCCGAGGGACAGGGCGGCAGGTTTCTTGCCCAGCTGGTCGTGCACATCCAGCGCTTCGGCCAGACGCTCGACGCTGCCGTCATCCCCAAGCCCCAGCAACTGGCGTGGCAGGCGGATGTTGCCGCGCACATCGAGAAAACCCAGCAGCCCCCCCGCCTGCAGCACGTAGCCAAGGTGACGGCTGCGCCAGCTGGCCAGGCGGTCGAGCTGACGGCCGCGCCACAGCCCGGCGACATCCTCGCCACCGAGGACGAAGCCCTGCGCCGCATCCGGCGCCAGCACCAGCGCCAGCAGGTCGAGCAAGGTGCTCTTGCCGCAGCCGCTGGGGCCGACCAGCGCCACCCGCTCGCCGACGGCCAGGTGCAGCCGGTCGACTTGAAGGCTGTAGCGCTGGGCATCTTGTCCGCGCGTCTTGCGCACCCCGTCCAGGCGGATCATCACGGCAGCGTCGACAGCGGGACACGGTACAGGGCGTCACCCGGCTCGGCGTTGCCGAAGCGCACCCAGTTGGCCATGTCGTTGTGGAAGGTCTCGTAAAGGCGGATCTTCGAGTCCAGCTCGTCGATGAAGTCCTCCTGCTCGGCCACCGACAGCGACAGCCACAAGTCCTGGGTCATGCTCAGGGATTTGCTGCGGTACGGCAGGCCATCGAGGTACTCGCCGAGCACCCCGCCCTGGGCCAGGTTGGCGCCCTTGCGCAGGGCGCCAGGGTCGCGGCTCATATAGGCGCTGGCGCTGGCGATCTCGTTGAAGAAGTCGCCCGGCGAGCTGCGGGTCTTGCGCGCGGCATCGACGATCAGCTTGAGCGACTGCTGCAAGTCGTTGAGTTGCAGCTTGGTGAGCATCACGCACACCTGCAGGGTGGGCAGCGTCGGGTTGGTCAGGTCGCGGTCGGCGGTCCAGGCACTGACCAGCTGCGGCGCCTGGCTCGCGCCATGGCGGCCGAGGAAGTCCATGTGCATGGCATAGCCGATGGCCTGGGACTTGGCGGCCAGCCCCGAGGCCGAGGTCAGCAGCGGCACCGGCTGTGGTTGCTGGTTGCGCACTTGGTGCACCAGCTCGGCGAAGGTCGAGCCGATCTCGCGCACGCGCTCGCCGAACACGCCGACCTCGCCCCCCGGCACGCCGACGTAGAGGTCGCCAATCTGCGGGTTGCTGTCGGCGGTGAGCACGCGGTACTGGCTTTCGGCCGCACCGTGGTTCTTTACCCCGGCCGGGGTGCGCAGGTGCAGGGCGTAGATCTTGATCTGCTTGCTCAGCGCGGCCTGGCGCACCTCGGCCTCGTTCATCTGGGTGCTGCTGAACGGGTCGCTCTTGCGCAGTGCGCCGGCATCGCTGACCAGCAGGATGAGGCGCCCGCCGTAGCCGGACCAGTCCATGCCCTCGACAGCCTGCATCACCCCGGCGAAGGCATCTTCGTTGAACGAATGGCTGGAAACGCTGGTGGCCTTGACCTGCGAGGCGGCCTTGAGGAAACGCGCCGGATCCCGGCCCTCTTCCAGGCTGACCAGCGTCTTGCTCAGGTACTCGAGGCCCGGGGTGCGCTTGATGTTGTTGCGGAAACCCACCAGGCCGAAGCTGACGCTGTCCAGCTCGCCCCGGGCCGCCAGTTGCTGCTGCAGCTCGCTGACCACCTGGCGTACGCGGTCGATATAGGGCTGCATGGACACCGAGGTGTCCACCACCAGGACGATGCCGGTACGGAAGCTGTTGTCACCGACCGCCGCCACGCCGGCCGCCTTGGGCGCGCTGTCGCGGGCACTGGCGCCGGGGTCGATGGAGGCGATGTTGAGCAACTGCACCGGCTGGCCGCCGGCGTCGAAGCTTTCGCGGTAGTCGAAGATCGGCATCAGGTAGAACTGGTTCTGCGGCACGGCGCTGGCCGCCGGCTCCAGGGCCATCACCTGCGGCACCTGGTCGGGGTGGTTCTGCGCCTTGAGCAGGCTGTCGCGGGCCTGGGCGGTGTCGTCGAGCAGGTGCTGCACATCGTCCACCTGACGCATGAACATCACCGGCGAACGGCCCGAGCGCTCGGTGAACTTGAGCACCAGGCTCTGTTTCCAGTCGCTGGTCTGCGCGGCCGGCAGCCAGCCATCGCGCTGGCCGTCGCTGGCGGCGCCGACCTGGACCCAGGCCTGGCCGCCGACATCCTTGCGCTGGTAGACGTAGAGCACGGAGAAGGCCGGCAGTTTCTCGCCCGAGGCATCGCCGGGCTGGGCCACCAGCTGGGCATCGGGCTTGGTCAGCACACGCTGGAACAGGGTCTTCTTACCGGGCATCAGCAATGGGCGGCCATCGTCCGAGGCGGCGACAGGCGTGATCTTGGGTTC